>NZ_CAWPRX010000125.1:0-1492 GCF_963890365.1 Tychonema sp. LEGE 07196
TCCACTCGCTCTCCTCGTGCTTTTCCGAGTTCACCTCAGAATAGGCGGTTAAGGAGCGAGGTATTTTTTCACCTAATTTCATAGCCCTGCGAGCAATTACCAGTGCGGCTGATTCGTCGCTGGCTAAGCCATACATTTTTAGGTATTTTACCAATCCAATAATACTTGAATAAGCTGGATTGACCGCAATCAACTCAATTCCACGATTCAACAAAATAGAACAGAGTTGTTTGTAGAACTCGCTGTATGCCCATCCCGACAGCATCCGGGCATATTTTCTACCTTTCTCTCCCAGTGATTGCTTTTTTGTTGAGAAATCAAGTTCTTCACAAACCACGGGACATTCAAATTCCGTGGCTTTCGTTGCTAGTTGCAGGCAAGCATCAACAATCTGAGCTTGTTGCTTGCCGTTAGGTAAGCCCATCTGCAATGGAATCTGCCCTTTAGCTTTGAGATTTCCTTCAGTATCGACATAAGCCCATCCAATAGAACCGGGATTCATGTCGATTCCAATGCAACCGGACATCCTCTCTCTAGAAACTTGATTCACGGGATTTGGAGTAAACTGCACGGCAATAACCCACTTTCCGTTCTTGCGATAGAAATGCCAGGTATACGCCCCGCATTCTGGTAGCCTATTTATGTTGCGATTGAAATCACCAACCTCAGAAGACACAGTTTTTCCAAATCGTGATTCTAAATATTTGGGGACTCTAAAACTTATTTTTTTCCCATTCCACTGGGAGACTTGATTGCCGAAAGACTCGTCTTTAGAGCCGACAACAAAAATATCGCCATGAGGGATGAAAACTTTGATTGGCTTGACTCTTAAGTGTTTAATTCTGTTAGTCAACAGAGTCATTCTGCGCTTTTTATTATGTATTTGAAAGCGTAAGTTCTGCCAATTTGTAGACTTATACTGGAGCGAGCAGGCTATGGGAAAATTGCAGCCTGTCTTTGAGTTTGGCCATTTTTTATTGGCATAAAATTTACGAGCTAATACCAGTTTGCGTTCGGCTTTTTTGAGCCACGCACTAATAGATTTAATCTTCCCCTCAAGAGTTTTTATATGTTGAATCCTGTGTTCTTTAGCGCCGTCTACACGACCTTTGGCGGAGCTAATCACGCCATTTGCGTGGCGCTTATTGATACCGTAAGTTTGTTGTAAGTGTGTGTTCCATTCGGACTTCTTGAATCCTGTATTTAAAAGTAAGTGGTTGACTGTTTCAATACTTGCAGCCCTAAAAATTGGGGCGTAAGCTTCTAAGAACATCTCGAAATCTGTAAATCCTAGTTCGTTGAGTTCATCTGCTGGTGTGGGCAAGCCTTTGCAATAAGTTAGGGTAGCCATTGATTCGACCTCTCAATGCTGTTGTATCTTTGTATATTAATTGCTTCGCGCAGAATTCGCAAGATTTTGAATGAGTTCTTTATTTCCGAAACGTTGCTGGCGAGGTCTTCTTCAAAGGTTGCGTCTTTTTTCTATCAAAAT
>NZ_CAWPRX010000126.1:0-1488 GCF_963890365.1 Tychonema sp. LEGE 07196
CAATACGGTTCAGTTAAGGGCTATGCAGTGCTTAAAACAATAAATACAGGAGGATTCATGATGATTCCAGTACCTCTATGCTTAACTTGTTTAGAGCGAAATTTTGAGACAGGCTTTTTGACAACTCTTGGGTTGTTTCTCTGAACTCTTTCCGGTATAGTTAGATCGAGAATCTCCCAAGTTAACCAACTCAAAAAAAGGGAAGTTCTTGTGGTTGTAACCGCTGAAACTTTGGAAGAGCGCGACGAATAACTCGTAATGTTCCAGTAAAAGAAAGACGCAATGGTGAAACACCTGCACTGGTTGCTGCTTGAAAAATTAATGACCTTATAGCCCAATGTCCTAGTAATAAACCATAAATTTCTTGTACAACTTCTTTGGGCTTTTGAGAACGAATATGAGTTTTTCTTCCTAATAAATGTACTTTTAGTTCATCAATCGTATTCTCGACTTCCCAACGTTGATGATATTCACAGGCAAGTAACTGGGCACTGATTTTTTTCGCGTCCAACAAGCTGGTAATTAAACGATATCTAATTTGTGCTTCTGGGTCTTCGGGATGCTCAATTGTGTACTCAATTACTCTTACTTGTATTGGCTTAAATCCTTTTTTTCTTAATTTGCCTGATGGATAAATCCAACTCAAATATGAACCATCATCTAATTGTATTTCGTTTAAGAATTTAACGTTGGACGGAATTCGACCCAAATACTCACAACCTTTGCTGACTGTGGATTCCACCATCGCATAAGAATGTAAACCTCTATCCCACATCAATAGCATTCCCGCCGTTACTGAGCGTAACAACTTTAACGCTCTTACTCTTTCTCCAATTTTATATGGACAGATTAAGGCATCAAAGATTAAATGGGTTCCTGCCTCTACTAAAATGACTAATCTAGCTTTTGGGAACGCTGCTCTCGTACCCGGACGGCTTCCCGGACGACCAAAAACCCTGGCATTTTCATCACTATCAGGGATATCTAAACAGGTTCCATCTATCACTACGACCCTGAGTTCATGGATAAAAGCTCCTACTGTTTCGACTGTAGCCATTGGTCGCACTAAGGAATGAAACAACTGTCTCATCACGCCCGCTCCTAATCTTTGTCTGGCTTGAGTAATTGCAGATTTACAGGGAAATCGCCAATACTTACCAATTTTCACCAATGCTTCATTAAGGCCATCTATCAAATTTTTTAGTACATCCCGCATTGAATCTTTCGACCACAGACTCATTGCTATTACCAGACATACTACCAGTTGTGCTGGCAAGGCACGATGACGTTTCTCTTCAACCTTCGTTTTAGTAATCGCCTGTTCGATTGCAGTTGCTGGAATCGCTATCTCTATTGCTTTGAATATCTCCGTACTTGACATTTTGGGAGATACTAATGAGAATTCTTTGAGATGCACGCTAACTTGCTCTCCTTTTTTGGATACAATACCTAATTTACCACGGTTTGAGCCTTAACTGAACCGTATTG
>NZ_CAWPRX010000127.1:0-71407 GCF_963890365.1 Tychonema sp. LEGE 07196
CCGCAAGTCCCCCCTCCCGCGGGGAGGGAGCAAGATTATTCTTGTTTCTCCCCGCGGGAGGGGGGACTTGCGGGGGGTAAATTTGACTTTTGCAAGAGGTCTATTATACAACTTGTAAACAGTGGTTGTAAGATTTTTATTGTCTCAAAATTAGCACTAAGTCAAAATCACGATTAATCAGTTCCTATTTTATCTAAAAAGTCATTACAAAGCGTGTCTGTAGCTTCTAAGAATGGTGAATTCATCTCAAAATATACTCACCACTGATGAACAGTGTTCAATAAGATGCGTTCCCCTGGGGATTGGATAGGGGTTAGGAGCTTTCCGACAGTTGTATTTTTGTGGAAAAATGTAAGCTGTACTGCATTTTCATGGTAGATTTATTGAGCCATATCAAAGCTGGTGAAATCCTTTCTCCCTGTAATATCACTTTTTTAGCCTAGCAGATACTTGACTCTTGAGTTTTTTTTGAGCGACTCAATCTAACACAGTCTACAATAGTTTAGGTGAGACAAAACCTAAGTGTTTCCAAGCGGCTGCTGTGGCAATTCTGCCCCTACTTGTTCGCTGCAAAAATCCAATTTGCATTAAGTATGGTTCGTAGACATCCTCAATTGTTTGAGTGTCTTCTCCGGTGGAAGCGGCGAGGGTTTCTAAACCAACCGGGCCGCCGTTAAAGTTTTCGATCATTGCTGTCAAAAGAGACCTATCAGTCCAATCCAAGCCTAGGGGATCGACGTTGAACAATTCTAGGGCGATGGATGCAACTTCGGCATTGATTGGCTTTAAATTTTTGACTTCGCTGTAGTCTCTAACTCGGCGCAGCAAACGGTTAGCAATCCGGGGGGTTCCGCGAGCTCGGCGGGCAATTTCTTCGGCTCCTTCTGGGGTGATTTTAGTGTCGAGAACTTGGGCGGTTCTTTGGACAATTAGACTAAGTTCGTCTATTTCGTAGTAGCGCAATCTTTGGATTAAGCCGAAGCGATCGCGCAACGGAGATGTCAGCGATCCGACTTTGGTGGTTGCTCCTACTAAGGTAAAGGGTTTCAGGGGAATGCTGCGGATTTTGGCGCTTTTTCCTTGACCGATCGTAATATCTAAACGGCAGTCTTCCATCGCTGGATAGAGGATTTCTTCGGTAACTTTAGATAAGCGGTGAATTTCGTCGATAAACAGCACGTCGCCTGCTTTGAGGTTGACGAGCAATCCGACAATATCTCGGGGTTTTTCTAGGGCTGGGGCGGTGGTGATTTTGCATTCAACTTCCATTTCTGCTGCTAGAATTAGCGACATTGTGGTTTTCCCCAACCCTGGCGGCCCGTACAGTAACAGGTGATCCATCGGTTCGCCCCGCGATTTGGCTGCTGCAATTGCGATCGCCAAAACTTCTCTCAAGTCTTTTTGTCCGATGTATTCGGCTAACCGCTGGGGGCGGATTTTATCTTCTTGTTTGTTGTTGATTTCGTCTGGTAATTCTTGCGATTCTAGCAGCGATTCCGTTTGGGGTTTAGCGGCTCTTTTTCGGGGAGCCGGGGCTATGTCTTCAGGTAGATTTTGGTCTGGGGGTTGTTGTTTGGAGGAGATTATAGCCATATTTATTTGCGATCGGACAGCGAAAATTGTTTACAATTATTAGCAGAATCGTGAAAATTATTGAGGTCGTTATGAGTGTTCCATCTTCTTTATTAGCGTCGGAAAGTATAACTTTTGAGGAGGCGATCGCGCTGACTCAATCTTTACTGTCGCTGATTCAGAGCGATCGACTTTTAGAGGGAGATATCGAGCAAGCTGTTAAATCTCTAGTGAAAACTCCCAACGGTGCTAGGGGGTTTTTTGTCACTTATCTGACGGACGACCGACAGGCTGCAGACCGGCCGTCACCAGGAGTTATCGAGGCGCTGCGATCGGCTCCTGAGATCGTAGCAGAACTGCTGGTGAAAAATGTGGCGATGTCGGCGGCAATGGTGTTGCATCATTCGCGCCTTCAAAAGGAGGAAATGGCGGCGGGTTCTGCTAGAGTGCAGGAGCGATCGCGCAATTTAATTCAAATCCTGCAAATGCCCGCCTGTCAAGCTGTAGCGTCGCAAATGCTAGAAAGTTTACAAACTAAACAAGGTGAGTATGAGGAGTTTTTCCAACGCTGGGGCTACGACGACGAGCAAAGAGTCGCCATCGGTTCGGCAGTTGGGGAGGCGATCGGCTAAAATAACCTCCTAAGCCAAAAGCCAGAAGCCAGAAGCCAGAAGTCCAAGCCGGGGAGACAGATCCTTGATCAAAGCGGCCCGGCTGTGGAATAATTGCGGTTTAACAAAAGCTGCACAATTGTAGCTGGAGTTGATTTAGGTGTGAAGGTAGTCAACGAGGGCGAAAAAATTGCACAGATCGGTGAAAGGAGTTGTCCAAAAAGCCCGAAAGGGCCGCGGCCGGCGACCGACAAACAGCCAGCGCAGGGCAAAGCTGAGTCTGCTGGCTACATTGGTGCGTCGGGACTTGGAAGCTCAATACAAAGGCTCGATTCTGGGCAATTTGTGGCCGCTGCTGAATCAGCTATCGCAATTGGTGATTTACACCTACGTATTCTCGATCGTCCTCAAGGTAAAACTCAAACTTGCAGGCTTCCCGGAAAACAGCGACATCACATTTGGAGTCTGGCTATTTGCAGGTTTGTTACCTTGGAGTGCTTTCACCAGCGGTTTGATTAAATCGGGAGTATCCGTAGTAGGGCAGCCAAATTTAGTCAAAAAAGTAGTATTTCCCCTCGGTTTGCTGCCCCTCGTGCCGATTTTTACAGCTTTTATTGAAAGTTCTCTCGGTTTAGCAGCCTTGATTCTGATCGTAGCAGTATCCTCGCAAAAGCTCAACGCTACTTTATGCTTGCTGCCGCTGGTTTGGGTGCCTCAATTGCTGCTCACAGCCGGCTTGGGATATTTGACAGCGGGCTTAACCGTGTTTTTGCGAGACATTCCTCAGACATTAGGTGTTATTCTAAATTTTTGGTTTTATTTGACGCCGATCGTCTATCCAGCATCAATCATCCCCGAACAGTGGCGAGCCTGGATATTTTGGTTGAATCCAATGGCCACCATCTCCGAGGTTTATCGAGACCTCATCCTGCTGGGAGAAGTCAAACACTGGGGCGAATGGGGTGTCGCCACCCTAATCTCTGCTGCTATATTTTGTGGAGGTTTAGCGGTTTACCGGCGTTTGCGTCCCGCTTTTGCTGACGTGCTGTAATATGTTTTACGTTTAAATGCAATCTACCATCCAAAATCGCGATCGAGGTTCGTAGTGAGGAATGCGAGTCCGCATAAATCAGAGGACTCGCATTCCCAACGATCAAACCTATTTTTTGTTCTAAAAGACATAATATCAATCTAAAATCTCAAACTTGTTCGCTCGCGAAGTCGAAGAATCCAAAATCTCAAATCTAAAATCGGATGACTGAAAATGTAATTTCACTAAAAAATGTTTCTAAATGCTTTAAGCGGTACGATCGTCCAGGAGACCGCTTAAAAGAAATTATTTATCCCAATAAAAAATTTGCTGATGAATTTTGGGCACTCTCCGACATCAATCTGGAAATTCCTAAAGGACAAACTCTAGGAGTAGTCGGTCGCAACGGGTCGGGAAAAAGCACGCTTTTGCAAATCATTGTGGGGACGCTGACACCCACCGCAGGAAGCGTCCGAGTACAAGGGCGAATCTCCGCTTTGTTGGAACTCGGAAGCGGGTTTAACCCGGAATTTACCGGAAGACAAAACGTGTTTTTCAACGCTCAAATACTCGGATTCAATCAAAAAGAAACCGAAGAAAAATTTGACGAAATCGCGGCTTTTGCTGATATTGGAGATTTCATCGATCAGCCAGTCAAAACCTATTCTAGCGGTATGTTTGTCAGACTGGCTTTTGCCGTTGCGACTAGCGTAGAGCCAGATATTCTAGTGGTTGACGAGGCACTTTCGGTAGGCGACGAAGCTTTTCAGCGCAAGTGTTTTGCCCGCTTGCAAAGCATTCAGGAAGGTGGCGGAACGATTTTATTTGTTTCTCATGCTGCGAGTTCTGTGGTGCAACTTTGTACTTCGGCGATTTTAATGGATAGCGGAGAATTGCTGCTCGCTCACACGCCAAAGGTGGTAATTTCTAAATATCAAAAGCTGATCTATGCCGATCCAGATAAAGTCTTGGGGTTGAAGCAAGATATTCGAGTTCTGAACCAACTAACCAAGCAAGAAAGTCAAGAAAATCTTCAGAATCCTAATTTAGAAAGTACCAAAACGGAGGCTGTACCGGAGCAATATATCTCCCAACCCAAGGAACACTATGATGAATTTTACGAACCGGGGATGATCCCGTCGAATACGGTGCGCTATCCGTCTCGCGGCGCGGAAATTATTAACCCGCGCATCGAAACGCTGCAGGGAAATGTGGTAAATCACTTGCTCGGCCGTCAAGATTATGTTTACACTTACTCTGTCACTTTCTCGCGGTCAACTTCCAAGGTTAGGTTTGGAATGTTGATTAAAACGATTAGCGGTTTTGAGTTGGCTGGTGCTTCTTTGAAGGCTTCTACTCAGTCAGTTAAATATGTGGAAGCGGGAACGACAATTTTAGTTAAGTTTCAGTTTAAATGTTTGCTGAATCCGGGGGTTTACTTTTTGAATGCGGGGGTGGTGGGAACGGTAGATGAGGATTTAAGTTATCTGGATCGCTGCGTTGATGTGGCGATGTTCAAAGTTCAGTCTTGTACTGAGTCCTGCGGTAACGGCATTGTTGACTTGCTGATAGAACCGTGTTTAACTGTTGTAAATTATGATTGTCTGGTGCAAGAACAGTCAACGGAAGTCATCTAATAATTCTGTGAAAACTTTGTAAAAATAATGAGCAATCTCAATTTAGAATTATCCAAAAATCAAGTAATCCAAGCATTGATTCGAGACCGAGCTAAGTTTCCCGAAGATTTTAAACTAAATATTTGCGAAGACGATGAAATGTATTTGTTTAGCTTGAGCAACGTCAAGGAGGATGGAGACGATGGAGACGATGGAGACGATGACGATCGCGAGCGAGCTTTGGTGCGCTATTATGCGATCGGGCGACGCATCCGGGATGCGGTTCAACAAGTTGTAGATTGGCATTTTGGCGGCTTTGAAAATGTACCGTCTTTTCTAGATTTTGCCTGTGGTTACGGTAGATTTACCCGGTTTTTGATTCAGGAAATGCCGCCGGAGCAAATTTGGGTTTCTGATATTTATGCTAACGCGGTCAAGTTTCAAACTGAATACTTTGGCGTTAACGGTATTGTTTCGACGGGAAAACCGGAAAAATATTTAATTGACCGAAAATTTGACTGCATTCTGGCTAATTCTTTTTTCAGCCATATCCCGGAAAGAACTTTTACGAGTTGGCTCCAAAATTTGTATAATTTGTTGACCGAAAACGGGATTTTGATGTTTAGCGTTCACGGCGATTGTTTGCTACCTTCTCACATAGAAATGCCTGCTAACGGTATTTTGTTTAGTGCCGAAAGCGAAAGTCAGTCTTTGGATAAGGAGGAATACGGCACAACTTATGTAACTGAAAAGTTTGTGAGAGAAATTGTCGGTAAAGTTAGCGGTGGGAAAGCTTTTGTTCACCGGATCAAAAAAGGCATATGCAGGTTTCAGGATTTGTATGTTGTTACAAATAAGTTAACTAGAGATTTTTCGGAGTTAAATTTTTATCACCACCCTGGAGGATATATTGATGTTGCTGCTTTTACCAACAAGCAGAATTTGTATCTGGAGGGTTGGGCTGCTGATGTGAATTTGGGCGGCCGAATAGAGGAAGTTCAGGTTCTGGTAAACGGTGAGGTAGTGCAGAGGTGCGAGCCTTTTTACGATCGCCGGGATGTGGCTGATTATTTTCAAAAAGATGCAATTTTGCAGTCGGGTTGGAACTGTTATTTGCCCAAAAATACTGTGACACCGGAGGATGTGTTAACAGTTAAAGCAATCAATAACTACGGTTGGGAATGGATTCTGGAAATTTGCAGCGTGAAATCGCTGGTGGGCCAACGGCAATCGCAGTCTTTGTTGGGTTCTACTCACGAAAAACTCAAGTTGGTTGAAACTCAGTTAGAGGCGGCTAAAATAGCATGGGAGATCAGTCAAAGTAAGTTAATGATTACTGAACCACAATTAGAAGAATCTCAAATAAAGTTGCAAGAAACTCAAGCTCAATTAATGTCAGCTCACGCGCAGTTGGAACAAACTCAAAGTCAGTTAGTATCCGTGCAAATGCAGTTAGAACAAACAGAATCTCAGTTAATTAATGTCAAGCAAGAATTAGACCGATCGCACAATCGAGTTGAGGCAATGGAAAGCAGCAAGTTCTGGAAGCTGAGAAGCACCTGGTTTCAAGTCAAGCGGTTGCTGGGGGTAGCGGGAGAATAGGGCGGCATCTCCAGCTGTGAAAAAAGCATTTTGATAGCGCGAGCACTTGAAAAGCTCGCGTTAGGAGACTCTTAAATGCTTGGAGGCAGAGGTTTCCGAGAATAATAAGTAAAGTTGGTGTGGGAATTAGGGCGAGGGATAGAAATTGTGAGTACAAATGACAGCAAACCGTCGGTTTTTATTGTTACTGGAATGCACCGTTCCGGTACGTCTTTAACGGCTTCTTTGTTTCAGAAAGTCGGGGTTGATATTGGTAAAAAGTTGGTTGGCCCGGCGGTGGGAAATGTGAAAGGTCATTTCGAGAATGTTGATTTTGTGGAGTTTCACAAGAGTGTTTTACGATCGCACGGCATAGATGAACTCGGCTGTACGTTGGAAAAAACGATTCCGGTAGCAGCGGAATACGTGGAAATGGCCAAAAGGGCGATCGCTCAAAATCAACTTCCTGACAAGCATTGGGGCTGGAAAGACCCGCGAACCGCCCTATTTTGGGATTTTTGGTTAAAATTGCTCCCCGAAGCTAATTTTATCTGCGTTTATCGATCGCCCTGGGAAGTAGTCGATTCGCTGTACCGCCGGGGAACCGATGTCAGCTTGCTGCAACATCCCGAAATGGCAGTAAAAATGTGGCTGCACTACAACCAACAAGTCTTAGAATTGTTTGAAAGTTTTCCCGATCGCTGTCTGCTGGCCAACGTTTACCCGATCGGCAACACTCCCGAATTTTTTATCGATCGAGTCAACGAAAAATTTAACGTTAACTTAAGTGCGATCGCCGCCGACAACTTTGAAGAATCTTTATTAGTCAACGATATTGTTAAAAGTCACAGACCAAGTTTAATAGAACAATATTTTCCCGAAGCATTAGAACTATATCAAGTTTTAGAAACCAAAGCCGGCAATCTCAGCAGCAAATCTAAATTGTCGAATGACCAAATTATTCATTTTCCAGTATCTCCTGTCGGGCCTTTTGAAGATTGGCTCAAAATCCGCTTGCTGGAAAAACAACAAAAAACCAGCAATTTAGAAGTCAAACAGTGGCAAGAACAATTTCAACAAGCTCAAGCAAAAGTGTTGGAATTGGAAAGGAAGTTAGGAGAAACTCAAGTACAGCTTGACGGCAAAGAATCTCAATTTCAAGAAGCCCTAGCAAAACTGCTCGAATTAGAAACAGAATTAGGAGAAACTCAGGTACAGCTTGACGGTCAAGAATCGCAATTTCAAGAAGCCTTAACAAAAGTCTTGAAATTAGAAACAGAATTAGGAGAAACTCAAGTACAGCTTGACGGCAAAGAATCTCAATTTCAAGAAGCCTTAGCAAAACTGCTCGAATTAGAAGCAGAATTAGGGGAAACTCAGGTACAGCTTGCCGGTCAAGAATCGCAATTTAAAATAGCATTAACAAAAATCTTAGAATTAGAAGCAGAATTAGGAAAGACTCAGGTAAAGTTTGAAGAAAAAGAATTTAAATTAGATCAAAAATTAGCTGAATTATTGAGCTTGGAAACAGTCCAAAGTCAAACTCAGCAAGATTTGGAACAATCGCGGCAGGAAAATGCCAAAATTCAGGCTGAACTTTCTGCAATCAAGTCTTCTGACTGGTGGAAACTTAGAGAAAAGTGGTGGGAATTTAAGCACAAAATCCGCGATTTATTCCCAAAATTTATTTTTTCTTTAGACCAACCCACTACTTGGCAAGTTAGCGATTCCCACCTGCTAATTGTGGGCTGGGTGTTTAACACAAAAAAAGATATTAAAGCTGTCCGCGCCCGAATTGAAAATAAGAGTTTTGCCGCTGTTTACGGTCTGGAAAGAAGCGACATAGCTGGCTGGTATTCTAATATTGGGTCTGCAAAAAAATCTGGTTTTACAATTGAATTGCAAGCCCCCGCCGGACGGCACGAGGTGTTGTTGGAAGCGCAAGACGAGGGAGGAAAATGGCATTTTTTGGCAGCTTATCCGCTGTTAGTTTCAACGATTCAAGCGTCGTTAGATGTACCGGTGGTGTGGGAACAGCGTCAGGGTCAAGTTTTGTTTGCGGGTTGGTGTTGCCACCACGATCGCAAAATTGCTAAATTAAGTCTTTTGTGCGGCGATACTTCTGTAGAATGCGCCTACGGTTTGCGCCGAAAAGATGTCGGCCAAGTGTTTCCTGACTGGGTTAACAGTTCGGAAAGCGGCTTTGAGGCGCTTGTCAATTTGCCTCCGGGTGAATGGCACGTTTCTCTGCAAGCCGAGTTAGAAAACGGGGAAATTTTGTATTTTCAAGCACCGAAAATATTGACTGTGCGGCGCTACGATATTTGGCAGCGAAGTGCTGATAAATATGAGGAGTTTTCGAGTTTTGTAGAGGCAATCCGGCAGCGGGCGAGGGAGAGAAAACAGCGTCTCGGCAGAATTGTGCCGATGCCTTGGGAAATTGTGAAGGTGATGCGTCAGTTTGGGAAGATTTACAAGCAGCAAAAACAGTTTACTGCGCCGGGAGATTTGCTGCCACCTGCGGGTTTTGTGCTTGCTTCACCGATTGATAGGTATGATGCTTGGCTGCAGGTGAATCAGTGGAACGATCGCGCGCGCGATTACCTGATTTCTCGGCTAAAATCCTGTGGGGAAGCGCTGCCAAAAATCTCGGTGGTAATGCCAGTTTACAATCCGCAGATAGATTTTCTCGAAAGTGCGATCGACAGCGTAATCAATCAAGTTTATCAAAACTGGGAACTCTGCATCGCCGACGATCGCAGTACCGACGCTACGGTTGCTGAAACTTTGAAAAATTGGGCCGCAAAGGACGATCGTATCCGCATCACATTTCGCACAGAAAACGGCAACATCAGCGCCGCCACCAACAGCGCCGCCGCCCTCGCCACAGGCGACATCATCCTGTTTTTAGATAACGACGACGAACTAACTCCCGACGCATTAGGCGAAGTCGCCTTACATTTTGCCGCGCATCCAACCACCGATTTTCTCTACTCAGACGACGACAAAATCGACACCAAAGGTCGCAGATTCGCCCCGCAATTCAAACCAGAATGGTCGCCAGAACTGCTGCTTTCCTATATGTATCTCGGTCATTTGTGCGCCGTCAAAAAAGAAATTTTTGAACAAATAGGCGGATTGCGGCTAGGCTTTGAAGGCTCGCAGGATTACGATTTTGCCTTAAGAGCAACCGAAATTTCTCGCCGCGTCGCCCACCTGCCCCTAGTGCTGTATCACTGGCGAACTGCACCAGGTTCTACAGCAGTATCAGGCGCCGCGAAACCATCCAGTTTTTCCGCAGGTCAACAAGCCATTCAAGACGCACTAAACCGCAGAAAAATTAAGGGAACTGTCGCTCAGCACGCCTGGGCAATCAAAGAAAATTTGGGCATATTTGCCCAGGATTTCCCTGATGATGGCCCGTCAGTAACTTTGATTATTCCTACTAAAAATCAAGTTAAACTGCTGAAAGCCTGTATCGATTCTCTCGAAATTACAACATACAAAAATTATCAAATTGCTGTCATTGACAACGAAAGCGACGATCCAAAAACCCTGGAATATTTGAATCAGTTAACTTGTCAAGTTTTGCGAATCAAAAATCCTGGAGGAAAGTTTAGTTTTGCGGCAATTAACAACCGCGCTGTCGAACAAGTTGACAGCGAATACGTGTTGTTTTTGAACAACGATACTGAAGTAATCACCCCGCGATGGCTTAGTCAAATGGTCGGATACGCTCAAATTCCTGCGGTGGGTGCAGTCGGTGCGAGGCTGTTATATCCCGACGGCAGAATTCAACACGCGGGCATAATTCACGGCCTCCATCACGGTTTGGCCGGTCACGCTTTTAAGCTGATGAACAGCGACAATCGAGGCTATCTTTCTCAAGCGATGGTAACGCGAAATTACTCGGCGGTAACAGCCGCTTGCACGATTACTCCGCGTCAATTGTTCTTAGAATTGGGAGGCTTTGATGAGGAGAATTTTGCTGTTGCTTACAATGATGCAGATTACGGATACCGATTGTTAGAACTCGGTTATCGGTGCGTTTACTGTCCCGATGCGGAGTTGTTGCACAAGGAGGGAACTTCTAGGGGTTTTACTGACAATCCTCAAGAAGTTGCAGCTTTTAGGCGCAAGTATGCGGGAAAAAATGATGGTTTTTACAGTCCTCATTTGTCTTTGGAAGATGAGTATTTTCATATTCAACCGCGACGGGTTTTTATGAAGGAAGAGGGGAAGAAGGAAGAAGGAAGAGGGAAGAAGGAAGAAGGAAGAGGGAAGAAGGAAGAGAGAAGATTAGCAACGGATTTTGTAGCGGATGTAACGGATGTCATTGATGTCACGGATGTCACGGATGGAAGGGACAAGGGAGAGTTACAATTTGCTGATTCTGGTTTGTTGTCAGTAGCAAACAATTTTATTCATCCTATCAAAGTTTTGATGTGCAGCAATTCGCTGGATTTTACGGGTGCGCCGCTGCACCAGTACGAAATTGCGGTGAAATTGGCGGCTGAGGGTGCGATTTTGCCGATCGTACTTTGCACCACAGACGGCCCCCTGCGTCAAGCTTACGAACAGCAGGGAATTGAAGTCATTGTGCGCGACAATCCCCTCGAACACATTTATCAACGCGATGCTTACGATGAAGCTATCCGCAGTTTTAGCAAGGAAATTGAAAGTTTAAAAGTAGATGCAGTTTATGCCAATACTTTAGAAAATTTCTTTGTAGTTGATGCGGCCCAGGAAATCGGAATTCCGACGGTGTGGAACGTGCACGAAAGCGAACCTTGGCAAACTTATTTTAACAGGTTTGGTTCAGAGATTGCGGCGAGAGCTTTGGAATGTTTTCGCTTTCCTTACAAGGTGATTTTTGTGGCGGATGCAACGCGCGACAGATATTTACCTCTTAACAGCCACCACAATTTTACAGTGATTCATAACGGCTTAGATTTGAGCCAACTGGAAAATTCGGAGAATTCTGAATTGGCTAGAAAAAGTTTAGGTGTTGCGGCGGAAGATGTGGTAATTTTGCTGCTAGGAACGGTATGCGAACGCAAAGGCCAGCAGGATTTAGTTAAGGCACTTTCGCTTTTGCCTGACAAATGGCACAATAAAATTAGGTGTTTCATTGTGGGCGATCGCCCGAGTATTTACAGCAGTAAATTAGCTGATATGGTGGGCGAATTGCCGGAAGAGTTGCGGCAAAGGGTGACAGTAGTTCCAGAAACAGGGAAACCAGGAAAATATTACAAAGCGGCGGATATTTTTGTTTGCACTTCTAGGATAGAAAGTTTTCCGAGAGTGATTTTGGAGGCGATGGCCTGCAATTTACCAATTATTACATCGCCGGTTTTTGGGATTAAGGAACAAGTAAGACCGGGAATTAACGGTTTGTTTTATACACCGGATCGCCCGGAAGAATTAGTGGCAGCTTTGATTAGCTTATTGGAGGATAAATCATTGCGCCAGCAGTTAGCTGGAAATGCTAAATATGTCTTGGATTCACTCAATACTTTTGAGGAAATGACTCAAGCTTATGCAGACATTTTCTGCGAAGCATATTTTGCTAAAGAATAAACGTTTAATAAAATCCAATGGTCAAAAATATGCCGTCAAATTCCTCTAATAATACAGAAGATGAAAATCTCGATAAATCTACAGCTCAAAATTACTGTGAATCTAACCCAACAGGCGTAATCGCAAAAGACGGTTACTGGCTATCTAATCCGATTATTGAAAAAGCTGTAAATCATCGGCTATCAGGTGGGAAAACAGAAAATTACTGGCTATGCTGGTTAGTAAATAAATACTTCAAAAAGCGACGGTTTGATAATCTTTTGTCTATTGGTTGCGGAGTAGGCAATCACGAGATTCTGATGGCTAAATTAGGATTTGCTACTCAAATTGATGCCTTTGATTTTTCCGAAAGTTCTTTAGAAATAGCTAGAAAAGATGCCACAGCAGCGGGAGTAAATATTAATTTTTATCAAGATGACTTTAACTCATTTCTAATTGACAAGAACAAAAAATATGATATAGTTTTTTGCTCTGGTTCGCTGCATCATGTCAAAGAACTCGAACGATGTTTATCAACCATTCAAAAATGTTTAAAGCCCGATGGATATTTTATTGTCAATGAATACATAGGAGATTGCTATAAGGTATACAATGAAAATCAACTCGATTTGCTCGATCGCATTTACAAATGTTTTGACTACACGCTAAGGTTGGGAACAAGTGAAACGTTTTCTCGTCCTAGTATTGAGCAAGTATTTGCGAAATATCCTTCGGAAGCAGTCAGGTCAAAGCTGATACTTCCTTTCTTGAAGTTCTACTTTGATATGGAAGTTTTAAATCCCGCTGGTGGGGGTTTACTTTACGAAATGTACCCTTTGTTAGATCACTGTCAACTTTCTGATGGAGACCCAAAGAGTGAAACAATTGTCAAGTTATTGCTTGAGTTTGAGACAATCTTAATGGATTTGCCGACAGGACTATCAAGTGATTTTTGTTTGTGTATTTTGAGACATAAAAATCCGAAAATCTTAGAAAAATGGTTGCTGGGAATCTGGAGAAAAGCGAATCGTGGTAAACTTATTTTAACAAGTTTGGTTCGCCGATGGCGGCGAGAGCTTTAGAGAGTTTCCACTTTTGCGGGTGATTTGTGTGTTGTGTGCGACGCAGGAAGATATTTGCCGGCCCATAACTAGCAACCACAATTTTATAGCGATTCACTTCCCCTAAAATTTTTACAGAAGCTGATTTTACACATAATAGACTTTAAATCTAATAAGAGTTAAAAAAACTATGTTCTCAAATTCTGAAAACAGACAAAATGAAAATTTCCATAAATTAATAGCTCAAAAATACTGGCAATCTAACCCAACAGCCGGATTTACAAAGGAGGGTTACTGGTTATCCAATCCGATTATCTCTAAAACTGTAAATTATAGGTTGTCAGGGGGACAAACAGAAGGTTATTGGTTAACATGGCTAGTAAATAGCTTCTTCAAAAAAAAACGGTTTGATAATCTTTTGTCTGTTGGTTGCGGAGTGGGAAATCACGAGATTTTGATGGCTAAATTAGGATTGGCTACTCAAATTGATGCCTTTGATTTTTCTGAAACTTCTTTGGAAATTGCTAGGAAAGATGCAGCAGCAGCGGGAGTAAGTATTAATTTTTATCAAGATGATTTTAATTCATTTATAATTGACGAAAACAAAAAGTACGATATCGTTTTTTGCTCTGGTTCGCTGCATCACGTCAAAGAAATAGAACGATGTTTATCAACCATTCAGAAATGTTTAAAACCCGATGGATATTTTATTGTCAACGAATACATCGGAGATTGCTATAATATATACAATGAAAATCAACTCGATTTGATCAATCGCATTTACCGATGTTTTGACTCCCGGTTGAGGTCGGGAACAAGTGAAATATTTTTAAATCCCAGTATTGATAAAATATTTACGAAAGATCCTTCAGAAGCCGTCCGATCGAAGCTAATACTTCCTTTCTTAAAATTCTACTTTGATGTAGAAGTATTGAATCAAGCCGGCGGGGGTTTGCTTCACGAAATTTACCCTTTGTTAGATCACTGTCAACTTTCTGATGGATCTCCAAAGAGTGAAACTATTGTCAAATTATTACTGGAGATTGAGAAAATATTAATGGATTTGCCGGGAGGACTCTCAAGTGATTTTTGTTTGTGTATTCTGAGAAAAAAACCCCAAAAATAATGGAAATAATACCGCCTAAAGTAGATTATGAAACCGCATGGGACAGTTACGCCCAACAGTGGCAAAAAACTAATGCCGAACTTGCCCATATTGGCGACGAATGGATAGGTAAAGCCGCAGGTGCCGCCAACTCCTTAGCCGAATACGAAGCGCTGATCGAACAGCAATTTATTGCACCGTATATCAAAAAAGAACATACTGTTTTAGAAATTGGTATCGGTGGCGGAAAAACTGGTTCGCTGCTGCTGAAATATTGCGATCGCCTAATTTGCGCCGACATTTCCAGTCAAATGCTGCAAGCCGCCCGATCGCGCTTGGGAGACGATCGCGTTTCCTATGTCAAACTCGACGGTTTAACATTAGACGGCATCGCCCCCGGTGCAGCCGATGTCTGCTTTTGCTACGATACAATGGTACACGTAGAACCCGTAGACATATTCAACTACCTAACACGCATTCCCAAACTGCTGCGGGGCGATCGCCTTTGCGTCTTTCACCACGGCAATATTCTCACCGAATTGGGCTGGGAAAAATTCGCCAGCGAGTGGGATAAAAACTTATTGGGACGCAGAGATGGCACTGCATTCTCAATAATGACTGATACAATTATGGAAAAATTTCTCAACCATTTAAACTATGAAATTATCCTGAAAAACACCGAATCTGTCCCGCGAGATTGCGTCTGGATCTGCAAAGCACCAGTCAGTAGTTAGGAGTCAATAGTCATTAGTCATTAGTCATTAGTTAGGAGTCAGTTGGTAGGGGCGGTGGATGGTGCGTGTGGGCCCTCTTGGTAGTCATCAGTTAGGAGTCATTAGTTAGGAGTCATCAGTCATTAGTTAGTTGTTATTGGTAAGAGTTAACTAATCACCAACAGTCAACAGTCAACAGTCAACAGTTAACAGTCAACAGTCAACAGACAACAGTCAACAGACAAATGAAAGCATTATTTCTTCACCCAAACTTCCCCGCCCAGTACCGCCACATAATCACGGCTTTAGGCGCAGATCCCAAAAATCAGATTGTTTTCGGCACTAAAAACGAGCGTCCCGAATGGAACATTCCCGGCGTTCGCAAAGCAGCATTTACACCAAGCCGCGAACCTAACCCGCAGACTCACCAGTACGTCCGCCCTTTAGAAAGTGCCGTCATCTACGGACAAGCCGTATTTAGAATGGCAGAACAACTTAAAGCAGACGGTTTTGTACCCGATATTATTTGCGGACATTCCGGTTGGGGGCCGACACTGTTTGTCAAAGAAGCTTTTCCAAATACGCCGCTTTTGTGTTATTTCGAGTGGTTTTATCACTCGATCGGTTCCGACGCAGATTTCGATCCGGCGGAACCTTTAACAGTTGACGACATGGCGAGAATTAGAATCAAAAATGCGCCGATTTTGATCGATTTATACTCTTGCGATTGGGGTTTGTCGCCGACATACTGGCAGCGATCGCAATTTCCTCCAGAATTGCAGCAAAAATTGTCCGTACTCCACGACGGCGTAGACACCGATTACTTCAAACCAGATCCAGGCGCTAAACTAATTTTGCCCAACTTAGATTTGTCCGGCGTTGATGAAATTGTCACCTATGTATCGCGGGGAATGGAACCTTATCGGGGCTTTCCAGAGTTCATTGAGTCGATCGCCTATTTGCAAGAACGCCGCCCCAACTGTCACGTTGTAATTGTTGGTTCAGACAGAGTTTGTTACGGCCGTTCTTTACCAAACGGCGAGACTTACAAAGATTATATGCTCAAAAAAGTGCCGCTAGATATGTCGCGAGTTCACTTTGTCGGGCCGCTACCCTACGGACTGTATTTAAAAGTAATTCAAGCATCGGACGTACACGTTTATTTAACCAGACCTTTCGTGCTATCTTGGTCGATGATTGAATCTTTATCGACAGGATGTTTAGTAATCGGTTCCGACACCGGGCCAGTGAGAGAAGTTATCCGCGACGGAGAGAACGGTTTAATTGTCGATTACTTCTCGCCGAAACAAGTCGCCGATCGCATTGACGAAGTTTTAGACCATCCTACCCGCATGGCAGAAATTCGCGTCAGGGCCCGTCAAACCGCTCTAGAACGCTACAGTTTAGCTAAAATGTTGCCGCAGCAATTACAATTGATCGAACAGATAGCAAATCGTTCCATGCCGCCGACAGTTGGTATGCAGCCAGAACGGGAATTAGCCGCATCTTTTGGAGTGAGAATTTAGCATTACCCGAAATCAGGAGACGGCAATGCCGTGTCCCTACCTGATTATTTGGGGTAGGGAAACGGCATTGCCGTTTCCTCCAAATCAGGAGACGGCAATGCCGTGTCCCTACCTGATTATTTGGTATTACATAATCTTAGGCACTTTGAAAAACTCCCCATCGCGATCGGGAGCACCAGCCAAAATACTTTCTCCATCAGCAAAAGGTTGCAAATCGTCCGATCGCATAATATTGCTAACATCGATCGCCCGCGTTGTCGGTTTTACCTTACTCGTATCCAGTTCTTTCAACTGCTCAAAATAATCCAAAATACCGTTCAGTTGAACGGTAAACTGTTCTTCTTCTGCAGGCGTTAATTCCAATCGGGCTAAATTCGCTACTTTCCGAACTTCTTCTCTGTCAATCATAATATATTGGGAATTGGGAATTGGGAATTGGGAATTGGAAATTGGGAATTGGAAATTGGGAATTGGAAATTGGTTGTTTGTTGTTTGTTGTTTGTTATTTGTCATTTGTTGCTTGTTATTTGTAGTTTGTTGTTTGTTATTAGAGAAGCTACTAACCAATAACTACTAACCAATAACTACTAACCAATAACTACTAACTATGCCCAATTCCCAATTCCCCATTCCCAATCATAGTTAAAAATACACATCAATTTGCGATCGGCCTGTCGTCTTCAGCCAATTTTGCACCTCAATGTAATTGTTCGGCGCTAAGCGAATAGCCTCTTTCCAATAATCTGCAGCTTTATCAAACAACCCTTCCGCCGCTTCCACATTGCCAGATTCCTTTTCCTTTTCCCCTTGATAGTGGTAAATCACAGCAATGTTATTCAGCGCCTGCGGCATTCTCGGATTCAGTTCCAGCGCTTCGCTGTAATACTCCAAAGCTTGCTCGTGTTCGCCGTTGCTAGTATGGATCAGGCCCATATTGTACAACACGTAACTGCGATCGTAAGGATCTTCTTCCAGCTTCAGCGCTTCATGATAATTGTCCAGCGCTTCAGCATATTCGCCATCAGCTTGAGCCGACATACCATCTCGATAGTAAGCAAAAGCTTCCTTCGCCTGCTTTTTCGCCGGCATAATCTTCAAGATAATATCGGCCATTACCGTGAAACTTTTGTCAATAAAGTTATCGTTGCGTTGAGTTCTGGGCATAATTCGATTCTTTGGTTAACGGCCAATCAAAAATATTAGCCTGTAAAGTTTTCCTATTAAGAGTTTTGCGACTGTTTCGGTTCAGTGTGGCCGCCGACGCTTGCAAACGCTGGTGAGACACAACTGCAAACCTGAAAACACGCGCTTGCGAGGTGCAAAAGAGTGCAAATCCCATCCATTTTAGATAACTCTTGCCAGTATTGACAAAAAAAACCACATTTCTTTAACCTATTGACCGCACTCTACGGGCGATCGGGCAAAAATCTAGCAACATTTCGCCCCAAAGTCAAGAGCATCATCAAAAAAATTCATAAACCAGCGACTCAAAACCAGTTTGAATTCCCGCAATATATAATATAAACAACCGGGTAATTTTCACAGAGAGAAACCTATGGCTCCGAATCCCACCATTATGCAAGCCGTCGAGCAACTTGGCTACCGCGTTACGGTTGGAGACGTGGCGGCAAAAGCTGGATTAGACGTTAATTTTGCCCAGCGAGAACTATTAACCCTCGCCTCCGAAGCAGGCGGCCACCTGCAAGTAGCAGAATCCGGCGACATTGCCTACCTATTTCCCAACAACTTTCGAGATATTTTGCGAAACAAATTCTTTCGCTTGCAGTTGCAGGAATGGTGGCAAAAAATCTGGAAAATTCTATTTTACCTAATTAGAGTATCTTTTGGCATAGTGCTGGTAGCTTCCATCGTCTTAATTTTTGCAGCCATCACGATGTTACTCTCCAGCATGAACAGCGACAATAACGGCGGAGGCGGAGGCGGAGGCGGAAGCGACGGTAACAGAGGCGGCGGATTTTTCTTTTTTCCGTACTTCTGGAACGAGTTACCCTGGATATTTTACTGGAACCATAACGAACCTTACTACCAGCAGCAATCGCGCTTAAGCGGCCAAAAACCCCAGATGAGTTTTCTGGAAGCAGTTTTCTCCTTTCTATTTGGAGATGGCAATCCAAATTACAATTTAGAAGAGCGCAAGTGGAGCGATATTGCCGCCGCAATTCGCAACAACCGAGGTGCCGTCGTCGCCGAACAAATAGCGCCCTATCTCGACAATCTCGGACAAGGATACGCGAGAGAATACGAAGAATATATGCTACCGACTCTCGCGCGTTTTGACGGCCGCCCCGAAGTCAGTCCCGAAGGACAAATAGTCTACCATTTTCCGCAATTGCAAACCACAGCAGTTCAAAAAAATCCTCAACCAGTAGGAGCTTATTTGCGAGAAATGCTGTGGCGTTTCAGCCACGCCAGCTCCGGCCAAGTCATGCTCGCGGCGGGGTTAGGAGCCGTGAATCTTGTCGGTGCGTTAGTTTTGGGGAATTTATTAACTAAAAGTGCGATCGCCAGTGGATTTATCGGTTTCGTCAGCGGTATTTATCCACTACTGCTGATTTACGGCATCGGATTTCTGACAATTCCTTTAATTCGGTACTTCTGGATTCAGTGGAAAAATAGCAAGATAGAATCCCGGAATCAAGAGCGGCAGCAGCGAGCCGCGTTATTAAACCAACCAGATGCCAACTTGCAGCAAAAATTAAGCTACGCCCAGGAATTTGCAGCAGAAAACCTACTGACTGGAGAAGATTTAGCTTATACAACAGAAACCGATTTAACCCAACAAGAACTAGAACAGTCAGCAAAAATAGATGCCGAATGGCAGCGGCGAATCGATGGAGTTTAGATTTTCTATTTGACGATTTGAAATTAATTAATAATTTTGAGTCAACATCTAAAATCCGATGAATATTAGATTGAGCTAGGTCAAGTTTTCTGTGCCAGAGACTGTTTCGTATTCCTAGTTTTCTTAACAATTTTAGGACGTTTAAAAATCAAACAATTTTGGTCGTACTTCGAGTCGTGGCGCACAGCCACAAGTTCCCAACCCTCATCCCCCAACTGATTGATAAATAGATGCAGGGATCCTTGTTTCCAATCTCGCAATTCCTCACCATTTACATATAAACTAATCAGCTTATTGCCAAAAGGATACATATTTGCATCCACAAAAAAGTATTCCCACTTTTGCATAGTTATCCTTAATGTAGTTAGTCATTAGTCATTAGTCATTAGTCATTAGTCATCAGTCATTAGTCATCAGTCATTAGTCATTTACTCGTTACCAGGCTCTGCCTGGTAATGCAGATCCGGAGGCTCTGCCTCCATCTTCGCAGCCGACGACGAGGCTCTGCCTCGCTTACATGGGTTCCCAGGCTCTGCCTGGGAATCAGTGAAAAGAGCTTGGGAACCAGTTCAACCAGTAAAAAAAATGCGGCGTTGCAAAACACAGATTCTCCCCTCCCACTCTCCCTGCTTCCCAGCAGTTACTGAACAGCTATTCTAGCCAAAGCAGCGCCCTGATAATAGTGCAACAAAATCTGCTGGTAGCCGTATCCCTGCCTGGCCAAATTGTAAGCTCCCCACTGGCTCATGCCAACACCGTGACCGAAACCTTTACCAGAAACTTGAAAACTCGTAGGAGCTTGGCCGCTGTTCTTGGCGCTCCCGCCTGCATACTGAGGAATCACGGTAAACCGCGTGCTCCTCAAACTCAGAACCCGACGCAAATCTGCCCCAGTCATCACTCTAGAACCGCCATCTCCCACAACTTTCATCCTCAAAACGCTGCCGTAAGCGGTAGTGCGTTCTGGCTTCATCGAGATGACGTTACCGACACCGGAAATCTTGCTGCTGATTTGAGCGCGGGAAAAATTTTCTTTCCACTGATAAACCGGCGCGCCTTGGTCGAAGTCAGGAACACCGCGCAGGTAAGGCAGGGGTTCCGTCCAAACATCCTCAACATTTTCGGTATGTCCGCCAGATGCTGAGTGGAAAACGGCTAAAATAATCTGACCGTTGTAGGTGAGAACTTGACCTGCGGTGGCATCGACTGCGCTATAAGTACCCGAAGATTCTGTTTGCAGTCCTTTGTAAACCTGCGAAGACTGAGTGTCGTCCACATCGTAAAGGTCGGTTTCGCTTTTGAGGCGCTCGTGGATTGCGTAGGAACGGGCAGCGACTGCTTGGGCTTTCAAGGCCTCCAGAGGCCAATTGCCGCTCATTTCGGCACCGAGAACGCTGTAGAGATACTGTTCGATATCAACGTAGTTGACTGCTGTCAGGCCTCCTTTTTCGGGAATTACAAGGGTGCGTCCGCGATACCACCGATCGCCAATCCAAACATACCCGTTCCCGGTCGGCTCGATCCAAATTTGATTGGCGGCCCAGCGCCCGATCGCCACTTTGCCCGATCGAAATTGAGCCGATCCAGAACTGTTGGCAGACAGTTCGCCCAAATTGCGCCCGCTACCGTCGCGGATTGCAGCCTTAGTAGAACTGCCGACTTTGATCTGACTTGCGCCGTCTTGTACCGCCACTCGCAAGATCAGCGCCGCCTGCGCTGGGGCTACCATTACCAGCCAAAACAACAGAGAAATCCAAAAGTAGCGTTTTGTTAATCTTGAAAGAAGCGAAGCAAATAACACTCCTGGCTGCATTTAAAAAATTTCCTCCTGTGCTGTACGAGTTTGAGAATTTTTAAGGGGAAGGTTTGGTTCGGGAAAAAGGAAGGATAACGGCAGAAAGAAAACGTTAGAATTGGGTTTGGCACTTTGTGCGCCTGTCAAAAAAGATTGGAACGACTCGATGCTCGCAGCAACAGCGATTTATCCCGGTTCCTGCCTGCGACTATTTCATTTAGGTCGGATTTGCCGCACTCTGGATATATGTAACATATTTTTTAAGATTTAATTGAGGTGATTTGACTCTTGCAGATTACATTTCTCGGAACTAGCTCCGGCGTGCCGACGCGATCGCGCAACGTTTCCAGCATCGCCCTGCGTTTGCCTCAGCGAGCGGAACTCTGGCTGTTTGACTGCGGCGAAGGAACTCAGCATCAGTTTCTGCGAAGCGAGCTCAAAGTCAGCCAACTGAGCCGTATTTTCATTACTCACCTGCACGGCGACCACATTTTCGGCTTAATGGGTTTGCTGGCTAGCTGCGGTTTGGCGGGGAATGTCAAGCGCATCGATCTTTACGGGCCACCGGGACTAGAAGAATATTTGCAAGCTGGCGTTCGCTATTCTCAAACTCATTTTTCTTACCCGGTAAAGGTACACAAAAGTCACGAGGGAGTTGTTTATGAAGATGACGAATATATTGTTAGTTGCGCTCCTTTAAAGCACCGAGTAACTGCTTTTGGTTATCGAGTAACTGAGAAAAATCGTCCCGGACATTTTGATGTAGAAAAAGCCAAGGCTGCGGGTATTCCTTCCGGGCCAATTTACGGTCAATTAAAACAAGGAAAGACGGTAAAGTTATCGGACGGGCGACAGTTTCAAGGTAGCGATTTTTGCGGCCCGGATATAATTGGGCGGAAGTTTGTTTATTGTACAGACACGGTTTTTTGTGACGGGGCGGTGGAATTGGCGAAGGATGCCGATTTGTTGGTGCACGAAGCGACTTTTGCCCATCTTGATGCTCAAATGGCCTTCGATCGCCTGCATTCAACCTCAACAATGGCGGCTCAAGTTGCTTTGCTCGCTGGGGCAAAACAATTAATTATGACGCATTTTAGCCCGCGTTACGCTCCAGGAAATGCGATCGTCCTAGATGATTTGCTCAAGGAAGCCCAGGCCATTTTTCCGAATACGAAAATGGCTTATGACTTCCTGACTTACGAAGTGCCCAGGCCTGTTGAAGAGTAGGGTTAATCTCACATCTTACACTATTCTCAAGAACAGGCTCTCCGGCCTGTTCCACAATCAAATTCATTCTTTGTGGAACAGGCCGGAGAGCCTGTTCAGGAATTAGAGATTGATACTACTGTTTTGGAGTGGTTTAAATCTCAAGGTCGTGGTAAAATGAAAAAACCAATTCAATGGCGTTTTATGTCAAATCTTGAATTATTAAGCCAACTTCAGCAATTGTCCCGTACTGAAAAATTTCAAATAATGCTGTTTTTAATAGCAGAATTGGCGAAAGAAGAAGGAATTGTAATGGGCAACCAATCTGCTGAAATCATGTATTCCGTGCATACTTCTAATAGTGCAGCAGAGCAATTAATGCAGTTACTAGAAACCGAACAAAAACAAACTCAAAATGTTTAAGGGTAGGCGATATTCTTTTCAACCTAAACGAGATGAGTCAGGTGTTTTAGCTGATGTTCCGTATCTGCCTTTAACACTAACTTATCAAAATCGTTCTGTTGAGGTTATGGGTTTACTGGATACAGGAGCTAGCGTAAATGTTTTGCCCTATAATGTTGGGGTGCAATTAGGGGCAATTTGGGAAGATCAAAGATTTTCTGTTACTTTAGCGGGAAATTTAGCGAGTGCTGAAACGAAAGGGTTATTAGTCTTAGCAAAAGTAGGAGACTTCGATCCAGTTCAGTTAGTTTTTGCCTGGACTAGGGTGAATAATATTCCGATTCTTTTAGGGCGAACTAATTTTTTAAATGAGTTTGATGTTTGTTTTTATGGATCGCAATTAGCGTTTGAAGTGTGTCCTAAATTTAGAGATACATGAAAGTAAATACACTCCAAAATGTAGTGCAAATAACTTGTATATGTGCTTTGGTTCTTGTGTTTAAGATGAAGGATATGTCGAGAAATTATAGATACTGTAAAATATATAATTTTCTTCAGTAGAACTTGACAAGATACAAAATATGCCGTAGCTTGGGCTTAGTTCAGGTATTTATCCTGCATTTGTGGGTTAACGCTTAGTTATTCCGGTGCGCGTATTTTGTAGAAAGAAACTTGCAATACTTCTGAGATGATTACTTCTATTCGATCTAGCGACGGACAAAAAGTTGTGGCGCGAGATTCACAAAAGCAGGATGGTTCGTTCTTCTGTCCCAAATGCCAGAGTGAAACTATTCTTCGCAAAGGTCGGGTCAAGGTGCATCATTTTGCTCACAAGCCTCCGGTGGTTTGTCAGTATGGGCAAGGTGAATCTGAGTTTCATCGGGTATGCAAGCAGACTATTTTCGACTGCTTGAATCAAGATAAAAGCGTGAGTGCTTGCGAGTTGGAAAAAGATTTAGGCAAGGTTGTTCCTGACATTTACTTTGAGAACTACACGGTCAAGGTTGCTATCGAGGTTCAGGTTAGCAGCTTGACCATGAGCAAAATAATTTATCGGACGAAAGAATATAATCGCTTAGGCATCAATGTTCTTTGGCTGCCAGTTTTCGGCGAGGCTCTCGAAGCTGAAAGGTATGCACCAAAGCAGTGGGAAAAATGGTTACATGCTGCGTATTATGGTCGGGTTTACTACTGGCTTCATGGTCTGAACGTAGCGGCTGTTCACTTTGACGAGTATCAACTCTGGGTGGAGGAATCAAACTGGTATAGTTCAGATGGTGAGGAAATGTCCGCAGGTGGTTACTTCAAAAGGTCAAAAAGGTATCGCACGCCTAATCATGGTCTTACTCTAAATATCTTGCAAGAGTTTCAAGCAGTGAGCCGACAAGGTTGGGAAGGGGGAGATATTTCTGTCCCTAACTGCAAAATCTTGACTGATAAGCACGCTGCTTGGTGGAAATGATGATCCGGCAACTCCATAACACAGGCACATTGTCGCCTAAATGCTTCGCCCTAGGAAAATCTAGGCTCGATCGGGAGGGGGCAAGAGGAATCAATTCTTCAATCCAAAATCTAAAATCCAAAAAGGGCGATCGACCGCAGCGACGGCCCAGGGCGACCAATGGTTGCTACAATCGGGAAAGGTAAATGTTGTGGCTAACACTACAGCCCGTAACCCTGAAAGCTAATAGCTAAATTATTAAAAATCTGCCTCTCCTGCCATGTTTAAAAATCTGTTAGGCGATCCCAACGCGCGCAAACTGAGAAAATTTCAGCCTTGGGTAGCTGATATCAATATCTTGGAAGAAGACTTCCGTACCCTCTCAGACGACGGCCTCAGAGGGAAAACTGCCGAGTTTCAAGAACGTCTGGCAAAAGCTAAATCTCTCAACGAAGAGAAAGAGATCCTAGACGAAATCTTGCCAGAAGCTTTTGCAGTGGTGCGGGAAGCGGGACAGCGGGTTTTGGGAATGCGCCACTTTGATGTCCAACTCCTCGGCGGCATCATCCTCCACAAAGGCCAAATTGCCGAAATGAAAACCGGTGAAGGCAAAACTCTGGTGGCGACGCTGCCGGCTTACCTAAACGCCCTCAACGGTAAAGGCGTACACATCATCACCGTCAACGATTATCTCGCAAGGCGGGACGCGGAATGGATGGGGCAGGTGCACCGCTTCTTGGGATTGACGGTGGGGCTGATCCAGCAGGGCATGGATCAGGCGGAACGCAAGAAAAATTATAACTGCGATATTACCTACGCGACGAACAGCGAGGTTGGTTTTGATTATTTGCGGGACAACATGGCTACTGTGATGGAAGATGTAGTCCAGCGTCCTTTTAATTTCTGCGTGATTGATGAGGTTGACTCGGTGCTGATCGATGAAGCTCGGACACCTCTGATTATTTCGGGCCAGGTGGAACGCCCCAGCGAGAAATACATCCGGGCGGCGGAGGTGGCTGCTGCTCTGAGAAAGGAAAATGAGGAACATTACGAGGTTGACGAAAAGGCGCGGAACGTGCTGTTGACCGATGAAGGGTTTGGGGAAGCTGAGCGGTTGTTGGGCGTTACGGATTTGTACGACCCGGCTGACCCTTGGGCGCATTACATTTTTAATGCGATTAAGGCGAAGGAATTGTTTATTAAGGATATTAACTACATTGTCAATCCCGATCGCGAAGTGGTGATTGTCGATGAGTTTACGGGCAGGGTGATGCCCGGAAGGCGCTGGAGCGACGGTTTGCACCAGGCGATCGAAGCGAAGGAACGGGCGGAAATTCAGCCGGAAACTCAGACGCTGGCGACAATTACCTATCAGAATTTCTTTTTGCTTTATCCGAAACTGTCGGGAATGACTGGGACGGCGAAGACTGAAGAAACCGAGTTTGAGAAGATTTACAATCTGGAAGTGACGCTAATTCCCACAAACCGGGTGACGAGCCGCGCTGACCTTTCGGATATGGTTTACAAGGCGGAGGCCGGGAAGTGGAAGGCGATCGCCCAAGAATGTGCTGAAATGCACGAAATCGGTCGCCCGGTGCTGGTGGGCACTACGAGCGTAGAAAAATCCGAGTTGCTGTCGCGGCTGCTCCAAGAACTCAAGATTCCTCACAATTTGCTCAACGCGAAACCGGAAAACGTGGAACGGGAGTCGGAAATTATCGCTCAAGCCGGACGTAAAGGCGCTGTGACGATCGCCACTAACATGGCCGGACGCGGTACAGACATCATTTTGGGCGGTAATTCTGAGTACATGGGCCGGCTCAAGTTGCGGGAATACTTGATGCCCCGGATCGTCCAGCCGGAGGATGAAGAAGGGTTTTCGCTGGTGCAAGTTCCCGGTATTGGCGGCCGCCCCGCAGCTCAAGGTTTTGGTCAAACTGCCAAAAAGGTCAAGTCTTGGAAAGCTTCGGCGCAGATTTTCCCCACGCAGCTATCGAAAGATGCTGAGCAAATGCTCAAGGCGGCGGTGGAATTGGCGGTGAAGGAGTACGGGGAGCGATCGCTCTCGGAATTGAAAGCCGATGACATTGTGGCTGTAGCCTCGGAAAAAGCCCCTACCAAGGACATCGTAATTCAAAAATTGCGCGAAGCTTACAATTTAACTCGCAGCGAGTACGATGCTTTTACCAGCAGCGAACACGATGAAGTTGTACAGTTGGGAGGCTTGCACGTCATCGGTACTGAACGCCACGAATCGCGCCGGATTGACAATCAGTTGCGGGGCCGGGCGGGACGGCAAGGAGACCCCGGTTCTACGCGGTTTTTCTTGAGTTTGGAAGACAATTTGCTCAGGATTTTCGGCGGCGAACGGGTGGCCGGTTTGATGAAGGCTTTCGGTGTTGAGGAAGATATGCCGATCGAATCTGGAATGCTTACCCGTTCCCTCGAAGGCGCTCAGAAAAAAGTCGAAACCTACTATTACGACATCCGCAAGCAGGTATTTGAATACGACGAAGTGATGAACAATCAGCGTCGAGCAATCTATGCGGAACGCCGCCGAGTATTGGAAGGTTTGGACTCGAAGGAACAGGTAATTAAATATGCGGAACAAACGATGGACGATATCGTGGGAGCATACATCAATCCCGAGTTGCCTTCGGAAGAATGGGAACTAGAAAAACTTGTCAGTAAAGTGAAGGAATTTGTTTATCTCCTAGCTGACATGACTCCGGATCAATTAGAGGATTTGTCGGTTGAGGAGATTAAAACTTTCCTCCACGAACAAGTTCGCAACGCTTACGACATGAAAGAAGCGGAAGTTAATATCATCCGAGCAGAATTGATGCGCGATGCGGAACGGTTCTTTATCTTGCAGCAAATTGATACTTTGTGGCGGGAACACTTGCAGCAAATGGATGCTTTGCGCGAGTCTGTCGGGTTGCGCGGTTACGGACAAAAAGACCCGTTAATCGAGTACAAAACTGAAGGTTACGAGCTGTTTTTGGACATGATGACGGATATCCGCCGCAACGTGGTTTATTCGCTGTTCCAATTCCAGCCGCAGCCTGCAATGCCTGTTTCGGCTGAGATGGTTTAAAAATAGTTAACAGTTGACTGTTAACTGTTGACTGTTGACTGTTTACTGGTTCCCTGGCTCTGGCTGGGAACCAGTTGAAATATAAAACCTGTGTCATAGAATAATAATAAAAAAATACAGAGATTCCCGTTGAAATATTGTATAGCTTGGAAATATGCCAACTATTTTACGAATAGGCTCTTACCAACTTTACTTTTACAGCCATGAACCAAATTAACCACCTCATGTTTATATTGACAGAGACAAATCATCGGTTAAATTTTGGTTGGAGCCAGTCAATCGATTTTAGATTTTAGATTTTAGATTTTAGAGGCGACCCCACGAGTAAATGCGGGGGCTTGAGGATTGAAGAATTTTAGATTTTGGATTGATTCCACGGATAAATCCGGGGGCTTGTACCACCAAGAAATTCTTGGTCAGTTTAGGAAATAACCTTGGTTTTAGTGCCGCATAACTTCGTAAAAGAGAGTCGGTAGTACAAGAAAATAAACAAACGCTACTGGAGGCTTGGTATGGGTATTTTGGCGATTCGAGCGGACGAGAGAGTTAAGCACATTCATTTTACAGAAGAAACCATTAGTGTTGATTTGATGGATGGACGAATCATTACCGTGCCTTTAATTTGGTATCCAAGATTGTTTAATGCAGCGCCCCACCAAAGGGAAAAATGGGAAGTATGTGGAGGAGGCTATGGCATTCACTGGGAAGAAATTGATGAAGACTTGAGTACAGAAGGAATGCTGCGAGGCGCACAGGCTCCGAGGCCTAAAATTACTCATTAATTTCGATCGCTACTTCACTTCTAAGCTTTGGTATTAAGCCCAATCTTCTTGATCGTTTTTTAGTCGGCGATAAACTTCGCCCGTAGCGTGAATTTTACGGGTTTGTTCGTAAAGAGTTTCTTCGGTATGATTCCATTGTTGCAGGACTTGTTTTAAGTCTCTTTGAATGTCTCTAGCGCCGGGAAATCCTCGATACCGAATGATTAATCTTGCTAATTCTGATAAATTGTGTTCGTTTGGTTGTTTTCCTAATAAACTATCGACGGTAGCTCGATCGCGCTTGTATTGCGGGTGCTGTTGGTCTTGATTTTTGGCTTCTAAATCCATATTTTTTTGCGATAAAACGGTTTGTAGTGAAGACTGTATTTCTATGATTTATGCGGACTAAAGTCCTCAACTTAGATTTTAGATTTTAGATTAGAGGATTGGAGGATTCGGGGATTGCGGGATTGGGGAACTATTAAATGAATTGGTGAATACCTCATCTTTCCGAGAACAGCTATAAGTGTGCAAAAAAAGTGTTGTTGTTTTTCACTCAAATTCTAAGCACAGGTGCGTCGCTGTGAGAATTTCGAGCTTGGTTTAGGGAGTTATCGCAGGCGACACACCCTACAACTACTTTGCTAATTCTGGCTCTAATTTTAAAGCTTTTTCTTGATATATTAAGCCTTCATTAATTCGCCCTTGCTGTTCTAATACTTTGCCTAAGTTCCAGTAAGCGGCGGCTAAGTCTGGCTGCTGGGCGATCGCCTTTTGGTAATAAGTTATTGCTTCGTCTAGCAAGCCTTGTTTGTAACACATACTGCCTAGGTTAACATAGGCTGCAACTAATTTTGGGTCAAATTCGATCGCCTTTGAGTAGGCGCGCACCGCCGCTTCTATTTTGCCTTGGGCTTGCAGAATATTCCCTAGGGTTTTGTAGGCTGGGGCAAAATTTGGTTGCTGGCGCAGTGTTTGGTAACAGGATGCGATCGCCTCTACATATTTCTGTTGCGTATAATAAACTTCTGCTATCTTGCTGCACGCAACCGCCGCATCCGGTTTGAGTGCTAATATTTGTTGGTATTGGGCGATCGCCTCCTCAAATTTTCCCAATTTCTGCAGGTTCTCGCCCGCTGACAAATACTGCTGTGTTAACTCGGAATTTGCGGTCATAAATTTTACTTTAACAGGCGACACTACTTTACCATAGAGGGAATATCAACGCTAATTGCGGAGTAACTATCATGACATCACTAGCTGGAAAAGTAGCAATTGTGACTGGTGCATCGCGGGGAATTGGACGCGCGATCGCCCTCCGATTATCTCAAGAAGGCGCATCGGTTGTCATCAACTACGTCCAAGCAGCAGAAGCAGCAAAAGAGGTTGTGTCAGCGATTGAAGCAGCAGGCGGCAAAGCATTAGCCGTCCAAGCCGATGTCAGCAAAACCGCAGAAATTTGCAATTTGTTCGATCGCGCGACCGACACCTATTCACAAGTCGATATTTTAGTCAATAATGCTGGCGTAATTCTTTACAAACCAGTGGCGGAAGTTACCGAAGCCGAGTTTGACAATCTATTTGCAATTAACGTCAAAGGCACGTTTTTTGCTTGTCAAGAAGCTGCTAAACGCATGGCAGATGGAGGCAGAATTGTCAACTTTTCTAGTTCGACAACTGCTATGCTGCTGCCAACCTACGGGGCCTACGTGGCGACAAAAGGTGCGGTGGAACAGCTAACTCGATCGCTAGCGAAGGAATTGGGCGATCGCCAAATTACAGTCAATGCCATTTCTCCGGGTCCAACAGACACAGAGCTTTTCACTGTCGGAAAAACCGCCGAACAAATCCAAAGATTCACTCAAATGACTGCTTTGGGAAGACTCGGAAAAGTTGAAGATATTGCCGATGTGACGGCTTTTTTGTGCAGCGAACAAGCCCGCTGGATTACCGGACAAAATATCCGCGTTAACGGCGGAATTGCCTAACTCGGCGGACATGGACGAAAGCTTGACTCTTAAGCAATTTCAATCGCCGAGTTTTGAACAATCCCCAACCAAATCAAAGATTATGGTTAAAGATTGTTCCAAGAAAGAATAGAAAAATCAAGGAGACAGTCGCCACACCTTAATCGTGTCGTCATAACTGCCGCTGATCAAGGTTTTGTCTTGAGGATTAAAAGCCAGTTCCACCCAAGTCGAATGACCTTTGAGCGTACCCTGTTCCCCGCTATCCATCGCCCACAGCTTGATAGTACCGCTCAAATCGCCGCTCGCTAACGTCTCGCTGTCGGGACTGAAAGCTAAAGACTGAATGCGATCGGCATGACCGGTAAAAGTCACCTCGCCCGAGGGCTGCGGCCCGTGATTCGTGGTGATATCCCAAATCCTCACCGTGTTGTCCCAACCGCCGCTGCCCAAAATATTACCATCCGGGCTGACAACCAAAGCCGAAACAGCATCGACATGACCCCTGAGAGTCGCTTGGAATTCCCCAGTCTTCCAATTCCACATCTCGATCGTACCGTCGCCCTTGCCAGCAAACAAAGTATCTTTGTTGGGACTGAAAGCCACTGAATACACTTCGTCGGTAATCCCCTTGAGGGTTTGCAACTCGGCACCGCCTTCGACTTGCCACAGTTTCAATGTATTGTCTTTACCGACGCTGGCGAGGACTCGGCCGTCGGGACTGAAAACCACTGAGAACACGCCGTCTTTGTCTCCGTCCAACGTCCGAATTAACTTGCCGGAATAGAAATTCCACAATTTAATCGTACCGTCTGCACCACCGCTGGCGATCGTCCTGCCGTCGGGACTGACAGCCACCGACCACACGGGTCCCAAATGTGCTGAGATAACTTTGAGTATTTTGCCGTGACGCTTGTGCAGCAGGCGAATTGTCCCGTCATTGTTGCCGCTGACTATGACGCGGCCGTTGGGACTGACTGCTACAGCCCACACCGGGTTTTTGTCTTGCTCTGCGAGAGTGCGAACTGCAGGGCCTGACTGCAATGGCTCACTGCTGAAATTCTGCATCGGGGGCGGATCGAACCGAATTTCGGGAATGCTGGAAACCGGTTCGGAAGAAGTGAAAGCCTCCGGTACTGTCGATGACAAGCCAGAACCCAGCAGCACTGAAATTAGGGCAACGGCGGCTCCTCCCCACAAAGCCAAAGTCACCCTGGGTTTGTTGACAATCGCGTCTATCGGTGTCGGGCCGTATTTTATGTCTCTGAGAATTGCTTCGGTCGATCGATAGCGTTTTGATGCTTCTCGTTCTACCATTTTATCCAGGATGCGGCCGAGTCTGCTCGAAACAGGTATTTTCAAATAGTGCCTCCAGGCCCAAGTGTCCCCTTTGATATCAAACAAATCAAAGGGCGACATTCCCGTTAACAAATGAATGCAAGTCACGCCCAAACTGTAGATGTCGCTGCTCAAAATAGCTTGACCTTTGATTTGTTCGGGAGCGGCGAATTCGGCAGAACCAGTCACTGTTTCTGTTTTCAGCGGCCCGCTGTTGGCAGGAATTGCCGCGCCGAAATCGACTAAAACCAGTCCCGATTCCTCCTCCCAGGGTATAGTACCTACATCCTCTTTGCCCGCCGTTATTAAGCCATTTTGGCTCGTTTTGCGGTGAATAATATTGGAGGGTTTGATGTCTCGGTGAATTAGTTGATGGTCGTGAACCAGTTGCAGGACAGGCAACAATTCGCTCAGCAAATACCAAATGTGAATTTCTTTCAGTACGCCTTTTTGCGACAGTCGATCGGCCAAATTGCGACCGGGGATGTATTCTTGCACTAAATACTGGCAGCCTTCGACTTCAAAAAATGCCAGCAGTTTCGGTATTTGGGGATGTTTACCCAACTCTTCGAGGACGCTGGCGTCGCTGCGAAATGTCTGGTTTAGCTGTGCGCCATTGTCGGCGACTGAGGGCACTGAGCCACAAAACTGTTGAATGACGCAGCGGGGTTGGGTTGGTTGGTCTTCATCGACTGCTAAGAAGGTGCGGCAACCGAGACTTTGACCGAGGGGGTGAAATACTCGGTAGCGACCTTTTAGCAGCAAGTTTGACTCGCAGCTTTTGCAGGCTGTGGCGCGATCGAGATTTTCTGGATTCTGGCAATTGGGATTGATGCAGTAACTCATTTCTCTTTCCGCTGGAGACCCCCGTCCGACTTAAAGCCAGGAGTGGGGGAGGAAAGCGGGGCGGTGCGTGCCGCTTCCTTTGGACAAATTAAATAATTTGAATCATTGCTTTGCTTCATGATAATTGTTTCCAAGATTTTAGTGACAATTCCTGCGGTCGATCGCGCGTTAATTATTACTGACTTTCCTGCGATGGAGGTTTAATACCATTTTTCTAAAGCTGTGTTATGGATCAAGTCCTAGCCCCCCTTACTAAGCTACCGTTGGGGGGCTAATATCTAGCACTACTTATATGAAATTGGTATAATAGGTCGATCGCCCGCGTGCCGTGACATTGTTCGGCAGAACTCGCTTTCAACGAATTAGGCTATACTGTCATTGCAGATACAATAATTTTGCTCGCAGCGCCAAGTCAAGCCATCGCGAGGCATTGCCAAAACTCCCCTATCCTCCGTTCGCCCTGAGTAAATCTCAAATTTCAAATAAACTAAAAAATTGAAATTTGGGCAAATTTTGCCCGACGAACTACTAACTTTTAACTATTACTTATGCCCTTTATTCGCATTCCTAAATCTTGGGAAATTCTCGATCCCCAAATTACCTCAGAAACAGCCTTTCTCAACCGCCGCCGCTTCATGACAAATTTAATCGGCGCTGGCGTGACTGCTTCGCTGCTGCCGCTGACCGGCTGTCAAAGCAGCGATAGCTCAAAAACCGCTCTGGACAAAAGCTCAACCCAAGCATATTCGGGATTGACCCGGAATTCTAACTTCGCAAAAGTCGATCGAGCAATTACCGACGAAGCCTTAGCTACAAAATATAACAACTTTTACGAATACGGCGGCACAAAATCTATTTGGGAAGCCGCTCAAGCTTTGCCAACAGAAAACTGGAAAGTAGAAGTAGCAGGTTTAGTCAAAAATCCCCGCACTTACGACATTGACGACATCTACAAAAAATTTCCCATCGAAGAACGAGTTTATCGATTTCGCTGTGTAGAAGCATGGGCAATGGTAGTTCCTTGGGTCGGATTTCCCATGAAATTGCTCCTGGCTGATGTCGAACCACAATCAAATGCTAAATTCGTTCGCTTCACCTCGTTTTATGACAAAAAAATTACTCCAGGCCCCGGTTTGATGTCACAATTTTATCCTTGGCCTTACACCGAAGGTCTGCGGATTGAGGAAATGGCAAACGATTTAGCATTTTTTGCTACGGGCTTGTACGGGCGGCAGCTACCAAAACAAAACGGTGCGCCACTGCGAGAAGTGATTCCTTGGAAGTACGGTTTTAAGGGCGCAAAGTCGATCGTCAAAATTGAATTTGTCGAAAAACAACCCGCTACTTTTTGGAATACAGTCGGCCCCACCGAATACGCTTTTGAAGCCAATGTTAACCCCGACCAACCTCACCCCAGATGGTCTCAAGCCAGCGAAAGAGTCGTCGGCCCCGGTAACAGTTGGTCGTGGGAAACTCGCCCGACTTTGCCCTATAACGGTTACGGCGAATATGTGGCGAGTCTTTACAGTTAAAAATAGATTCGGCTCGTTACCAGGCAGAGCCTGGTAACGAGCAACAAGTAACAGTTATTAAAATTTCATTGCTAAAATTCGATCGCGCGTGTGGAATGCGAGTCTGCTCTTTTGCGGACTCGCATTCCGCACGCGCGAACCGCTTTTGGGTACTATCTTATATCAAATCCTCTCTTCATCGGAATGATTCAGATATATATTCTCGGACTCTGTGTACTCTGTGTTCTAGCGCCGGTTAAATCACCTGACGATCCAAGCGGAAACGATATTACCTGAAAACTGCTATAAGTCCCAACGCTTATCGCTTTTGAGCAAAGCCTCAAACTCAGCCGCTGGTAAAGCCTGACTGAAAAAATAGCCTTGAATTTCGTCGCAATCGCGCGCGCACAAAAACGCAAGTTCCCGCTCATTTTCTACCCCCTCAGCAATCACAGTCATATTCAGAGAGTGCGCCATTTGAATAATCGCTACTGTAATCGCTGCATTTTGGCGATCGTCCGCAATATCCCGAATAAAACTCTTGTCAATCTTGAGCGCATCAAATACAAAGCGTTTCGGATAACTCAAAGAAGAATACCCAATCCCAAAATCATCAATCGCTATCCTAATCCCCATATCTCTCCATACCTGAAAAGCTCCCGCCGCAGCCGTTTCATCTTGCAAAATCAGACCTTCCGTCAATTCTAATTCCAGACATTTAGGATCGAGATTAGTTTCTCTCAATATCTGGCTGACTCTCTCCGTCAAATTTTTGCCTTCAAACTGGCGGGCTGACACATTGACTGCTACCCGCAGCGGAGGTAAACCCTCAATTTGCCACGCTTTAGTTTGCCTGCAAGCAGTCTCTAAAACCCATTCGCCCAGCGGTGCAATTAAGCCCATTTCTTCAGCCATTGGAATGAATTCCCCAGGGGAAACTCGACCTCTTTTTGGATGATTCCAGCGCACTAATGCTTCAGCACCAACAATTTTTCCGGTTTCAATTTGTATTTTTGGTTCATAATAAACTTCAAATTCCGAGCGTTTCAAAGCATGGCGCAGACAATTTTCTTGACTAAGTTTATTAATGGAAATAATTGCATTTTTAGCGGTATAAAATTGATAGTTATTTCCTCCTTTCTCCTGAGAATTATACATGGCTGTATAAGCATTTTTCAGTAGTTCGTCTCCATTGCTGCCGTCGTTTGGAGATAAACAAATGCCGATACTCGCCGTGACGTACAGTTCGGAGCCTCTGGCCATTATAGGTTGGGCTACAATATCTAAAATATTTTGAGCAATTTTGACAGCATCCTGTTTTTTGGCAACTGGTTCGATAACAATTGCAAATTCAGCAGCTTCCAAACGAGCCACTATATTAATTTTATCCGTGCAGTTACTCAGCCGTTCGGCAATTTTACAAAGTACAAAGTCGCCAATATCGTGTCCAAATGTACTGTTAATCCTGTTGATTTTATCTAAACTAAGAGTCATAACCGGAATCATTGCTGGCAAGTTTTTGTGTTTGTCTAATATCTGACTTAGCTGCTCTCGCAACAGCGAACGATTTGGCAAGTTTGTCAAGCAGTCGTGCTGATGTCGGTGCAGAGCTATTTGAATAGTTGTGTGCAAGTTTTTTTCTTCAAATGGTTTAACAATATAGCCGAATGGTTTGGTTGAATTGACCCGTCGCAAAGTATTTTCGTCAGCATAGGCTGTTAGATAAATTACCGGAATTGCCAAGCGCGATCGAATTACTTCTGCTGCTGTAATACCGTCGATTTCTCCTTGCAGGTTAACATCCATTAAAACTAAATCTGGTCGAGATTCTGTTGCCGATTGAATTGCTTCTTCTCCTGAATAGACAATATCAGTGATTCTATAACCCAGAGATATTAAGCTGTCGGAAATGTCTTCGGCAATAATGCTTTCGTCTTCAACTATCAGAATTTTTTTATTAGGCATATTTTTTTCTCTCCGAAGATGGCTATTGTTGTTGAGAAAATGTTATTTTAAAAGTCGTGCCTGTTGTTTCTAGTAGCTCTATTTTCCCCCTAATTTGCTTAACTAAAGATCCGACAAGTCGCAAACCCAATGTGCGGGCATTTCGATAATCTAAGTCTTGAGGAAAACCAACACCACTGTCGCTTACAGTTAGCACGCAAACCCTGTCATTTTCTAAACTAAAGTCTATGTTGATTGTACCTGCGATTTCTCCTTCAAAAGCATATTTTAGTGCATTGGTCACAAGTTCGTTGATAATTAATCCGCAAGGAACGGCCTCGTCAATATTCATATAACACGGCGCAATATTTGTTTGCAATTTGACGCTTTCTGCATGAGTTTCATAAGCTTGAAATAAATTGTGGGCAAGATTTTGGATATATTCAGCAAAGTCAATGTTTGAAAAATCTTTGGATTGATACAATTGTTCGTGAACCAGGGCCATTGACATGACTCTGTTTTGACTTTCTTTTAACATTTCAGTAACCCTGCTGTCTTTGATGTAGCGGGACTGAAGTTTGAGCAAACTGGAAATTACTTGCAGGTTATTTTTGACGCGGTGGTGAATTTCTTTGAAGAGGACTTCTTTTTCTGCGAGGGATGCTTTGATCCGATCTTCGTCGCGCTTCCGGTCTGTAATGTCTCGCACTACTGCTTGAATTACTTTGCGGCCGTTAATTTCCATTGCATTTAACAGCACTTCGGCTGGAAATTCTGAACCGTCTAGCCGTTTGTGTACCCAGTCAAAGCGACAGCTACCTGTTTGCATTGCTGTTGATATTTTCTGGGCGGCTAACCTGCGGGAGTCTTGTCCGTTGGGCTGAAATTGCGGGGAAAATTCGCTTGGTTTTTTCCCGTAGAACTGTTCTTGATTGCTACAACCAAATATTCTGAGGGTGGCGACGTTACAGTCAAAAAATGCTTGTTCGTCTAGTAGCATTACTGCGTCGCTGGTGGCTTCGTAAAGGCTGCGTAATTTGCGCTCAGATTCTTGTAAAGAAGTGATTAGTTCGGTTTTTTGAGCTTCGGCGCGCTTGCGGTCGGTAATGTCTATTCCTACCGAAACTGCTGCAGTTCCTTGATGATATTTCTGAGCTACTATCAGATAATTGCAGGTGCTGCCGTTAATTTTTATGTCTATTTCTTGCCAGGTTTGTTGAGATGAACTGTCAAAAAAATTTCGGATCATTTCTCCAAAAGCCGATCCTTTGTCGAGAAAGTTGATTTCTTGACCGACAAAGCTTTCTGGAGACAGTTGGAAGGAGGTGGCTAAATGCTGGTTGACTCCTATATACCGCAAATCTGAACCGATCCAAGAAATGAGTCCGGGCACTGCATCCAAGACGGCGCGAAGTTGGTCTGTGGCTTCTTGGAGTGCTGCTTCCGATCGCTTGCGATCGCTAATATCTGTTGCGGTTCCGCACAGACCTAAAATAGCGCCGTTTTCACCTTGGTTGATGATGCTGTTGACGCGCAGGTGGACGGGGCTACCGTCTTTGCGAACTTGTTCTATTTCGTAAGGAGAATTGGGGGTTTGTTGCTGAAGGCTGGTTCTAGCTAAAAGTTGTGCAAATATTTCTATTTGTTGTTTTTTTTGTTGGGGAATCAAAAATTCAGTAAAGCGGCGGCCGATCATTTCTGGGGGGTCGTAACCGTAGATGCGTTTGGCGGCGGTATTGACAAAAGTTAAGATGCCTTGAATATCGATCGACCAAATAAGTTCTTGGGATGTTTCTACGAGGTTGCGATATTTTTTTTCGCTGGCGGCAAGTGCTGCATTCAAGACTGCTGCTTGCTGCTGAAGTTTGTGCTCTAATTCTTGATTTGCTGTTTGGAGAGTTGCGATCGACTTTTGGCGATCGGTAATATCGGTAGCAACACCGACAGCCCCGACAATTTCCCCCCTTGCATCTCGCAGCGCTGTCGATCGAATTTCGTGAATAAAATCCCCCTCTCGGGCATTCCAAGTGCGATCTTTTCCTGCTATTACCTCGGCAATATTTTCTAAGATATCTGGCTGGCTGCCGTAAACTTCAAAAATCGACAGTCCGACAGTTACAGGTTGTTTGAACCCCAAATTTTCTATGTTTTTGCCGGAAGCAAGGGTTAACCTGCCGTCTTTGTCAGTTGCCCACAGGAAAATTGGGGAACAACTGAGGGCGGCGTGGAGGGTTTCGTTTTCTTGTTTTAGCCGATCGATTTCGGCATCAAGCTTCGCGCGCGTGTTGCTCAATTCTACCGTTAGTCGATCGGCTATAAGCTGCCAACTCGCAGCAGTGTCGCACATTTCAGCAGGATTCGGCGATCGACAGATGGATTGGTTGCAGTATGACATGGTTACTCAGGGATGTACTGTATATTTAATCCCGGGCTATCTTTTAAGCATAAACTTTTTAAGTGAAATATTACAGTTTTTTGGGATACTCATCCGAGCCAGATGCGATAGTTTAAATCTTGTTTAAACATTCAGCAATTGCTTCCCTGTCTGTCTTTCTGGCGACTTTTTAAAGGTTGATAACAAGCTGAATCATGCCTGCAAATACGTATTTTCACGGTAAGTACCTGTAGTATTTTGAAAATGAGTTTCGCAATATTAGCCTTGTACAAGACATACAATTATAAAATTTTTATATTGTTTGCGTATATTCACGGACTCAAGAATCGGAAATCGGGATTTTTGAAATATAGTCACGGCTAACAAAAGTGCGATCGGGGCGATCGCAAGGGAACAGCGATTTAAATCTCAAACCTAAAACCTAAGATGCTGTAACGCCCTGTCGGGTAGATTACCCTAATAAAAACGGTTTGTAGTGCGGACTTCAGTCAGCGACCTATTGCCGACACTAGGGCGATCGCGCGATCGAATCCGATATCCGTTAACTTTAGATTTTATACCAATGAAATAAAGTAGCGCTAGACATTACCCCCCCAACCCCCCCGATGCTTTGGGGGGGCTAAGACTTCATCTATACCACATATGAAAGAAAAATGGTATTAGACACTTCAAGTTACCCGTACAAGTTTTAGATCGTAGGATTAAAACACGGATGAATAATGATTAAGCTATGGTTAAACTTTCGTTTTTAAAGTTGATTCTTTATCCTTATAGTATCTATTAAAAAATCGAAATTTGGGAATAACAAGGCGCGGTAGACAAAAGCGCCACTCAAGCGGGTTGATGTGCAGGTGTAACTCTGCAAAGCTCTATATTTATCGTAAAAGTCGAGTTAAATAGCGCAAGTCGTAAGTTATTGACGGTGGTTGTTGATGCTATGATAATCAAATCAGCGTTTCACAAAAAAATCTGAAAGTGATATGTCACACTTCACAACGATCGAGGTTCAAATAACCAATGGCGAACTGCTGCATCAAGTGTTGGAAGAGTTGGGTTATAACGTAGAGTCCAACGTGCAGGTGCGGGGTTATCAGGGCGACAAAACTAATGCGGAGTATGTGATTCGGCAATCCAACGGTTACGATTTGGGTTTTCGTCGCAACGGAGAGAATTACGAATTGGTTGCGGATTTTTGGGGCGCTAGAATTAACAAGCAAGAATTTGTTAATTCAATTAGTCAAAAATACGCGCGCCGCCAGTTGATGGCGGCGGTGCAGTCCGAGGGTTTTCATGTTGAAAAAGAGGAAACGTTGGCGGACGGAACGGTGAGGGTTGTTGTGGGTCGATGGGTTTAAGACTTGCGCTTGAATAACTCATTTTTATATACCAAGTAGGCGGGTACAAATCAATAAATATTCGATTGGTCAAGCGGGTTTTGCTTGGGAGCATCTGGTGTTTTGCGTTTATAGTGCGATCGTCCCCGAAGAGCGAGTACAATATGCGAGCGGGCACGATCGCACGCTAAATAAAAAAATGCGTTTTGCAAAACACCAGATGCTCCCTTTTGCTTTCATCTTCTGGCTGTGATTTCGTGATTCTTCGCTCGCGCCCGCTTCTAGGTTTTTGGGGATTCGGTAGGGGCTCGCTTGACTGACATCTTTGATAGCAACAAAAAATTCAGGTAAACCGTCACGCACACAACTAAAATTTTAGACTATTGTTCCTGCTCCCTGATTTATCTGTGGAGTAAATCTCAAACTTGTAGGGCGAAGTCGAAGTATCTAAAATCTCAAATCGACTGACTGGCGCGGGCTTTCGCAAACTAAGATTTAGGGGTTGTTGGAGTTGGAGTTGGAGTTGGAAACTTGCCTGCATTGGCATTTTTGCTTAAATACAGTACAATCTGCCGATTTTTGCCTCCGGGCCAGTTTTGCGCGCTGGTGTCTCAAGTTCCTCAGACTGTGGGAATCCGGGCCGTCGAACTCTCGAAGGATGTCAGTATATTTATCGATAACGGGCGATCGCACTCCAATTTTTTATCAACAGAGAAAAACCTCTCACAGATTGCACTAATCTATTGATAGATTTTTAAGATTTTTCGGAAAACACGCGATCGCAGGGTATATCATGGTAAAAAGTTTACAGCAGAGTTCCGTAAGTTCCACAAAAGCTTCGATCGTTTAACATTGATTTAGAAACAAAATCCTTAGCAGACCATGCTATTGCGATCGGGTTTTGCCGTTGGGTGCTGTTGAAATTTGACAAACTAGCAATTACCCGCAGGCCATTACCCGTTACCCATTAATAGCAACTTAACTTATCCATCAATACAAAATTTAACAGGGGTTTCATCTATGTTTGCTGTGCATGAGACTAGCTCGGAGTTATCCGTTTTGCATATCAATGAAATTTGTAGTTGGGATATATCCTTAGAATCAACTCTCCTAGATTTGCCTCTCTACAACTGTCAAATTGACTTAACCCAACAGGCCAAAGAAGTAGCCCAGGCTTTTGAAGGAAATTCCATGCTTCCCGGCGTAATTTTGACCGAGCGGGGTAATTTTGTCGGCATGATATCCAGGCGTTATTTTTATGAAAAAATTAACAGGCGCTACGGGTTAGAAATGTTTTTTAAGCGACCGATAGAGGTATTGTACAGGTTTTCCAAGCAAGAGCTGCTGGTGCTTCCCGGTAGTAAATTAATAGTAGAAGCAGCCTCGGAATCTCTTTACAGGTTAGCAGAATTAGTCTACGAACCCATAGTAGTAGAAGTAGCACCCCAGATTTACAAATTGTTAGACTCACACCAATTAATGGTGGCTCAATCCCGCATTCACGAACTAACAAATAAGCTGCTCAAAAAACAAACCCAAGCGAAACTCATTCAAACCGAAAAAATGGCGAGTCTGGGGAGAATTGTCGCAGAAGTAGCCCACGAAATTAGAAATCCGCTGAACAGTATTTGGGGAAATTTGACTTTTCTGCTGTCCTATTTTGAAAATTTGCTGCAACTAATGTCAGCTTATGAAGAAGAATATTCGGAACCGTCTCCCCGGATTAATGCCCTCAAAGAAGAAATTGAGTTTGATTTTTTACAAGAAGATTTGCCGATCACCTTAGAAGGGATGGAGTTGGGAGCCTCGCAATTGCTAAAAATAGTGAACGGGCTGCACCACTTCTCTCATATGGACGAGACAAAGCCAATGGATACAGACATTCACGAATGCGTGGATATGACGCTGTTAATTCTCAAAAACCGCTTGAAGAATAGCATAAGAGTGGTAAAAATTTATGGCGAACTGCCCCTAGTTAGCGGCTACTCCGGTCAGTTGAGTCAGGTGTTTTTGAATTTGTTAGTTAATGCTATAGATGCCCTGACAGAGTACGCAGCAAAGAGAGAAATACAGACCGAGTGCGCGGATAACTGGCAGCCCCAAATCGAAATTACCACTAATGTCAGAGAAACTGAACAGGGCCAGCGGGTAGCAATTGAGATTGCTGATAACGGGCCCGGCATTGCCCCAGAACATCATCAGCAAATATTTGATACCTTTTTTACCACAAAACCGGCAGGGAAAGGCAGCGGTATGGGGTTGGCTATCTGCCATCAAATCGTCACAGAAAAGCACGGCGGCCAACTTTTTTTGCGCTCGCAACCAGGCCAGAACACCAAATTTGAAATTCTCCTGCCAATAGTTCGCAAAACATGATTAACTCAAAAACAGTTTTCTGGTTTGCTGCTGCGGTGAAATGATAGGCTACCTTAGTAGTGGGTTCTCATTTTACTTTTCCAGCATTTCGGCAATTATAAAGTTCCAGTGGCAAATACATTCAGTTCCAAACTACAAAGCCCTTCACTTTCCGAAGGCAGCCATCAAGACCTTTCACTAGAGTCTACCCTCTGGGATTTGCCCCTGTATGAATTTCAGGTAAAATCGAGCTGCTTGGCCGTGGCCGTTGCCGAAATTTTTGAACAGCATCCCCTGGTGCCGGGAGTCGTCTTGATTGAAGCAGGAGAGTTTGCGGGCATGATCTCGCGCAGACAACTGCTGGAATATCTGCTCAAACCCCAAGGCCCTGAGCTATTTTTGCACCTGCCGCTGAAAGTGCTCTACAGTTACGCTCGCGTCGAAATATTATTGCTCGCAGAGAGTACAACCATTTTGGCGGGAGCTCCACAAGCTTTGCGCCGATCGCCCGAATTGCAGTCAGAACCAATCGTCGTCCAAATAGACTCCCAATCTTACCGACTCTTAAACCCTCACGCACTAAACATCGCCTACTGGCAAATTCGCGGCATAGAAACTCAAGTCCGCTACGAAAGAGCCCAAACTCAAATGATTCAAAGCGAAAAAATGGCTAGTTTAGGCCGTTTAGTCAACGGAGTAGCCCACGAAATTTTAGATCCGGTGGGCTTTATTTGGGGGAATTTAACCTACGTCAGCGACTACAGCAAAAACTTGATGGAGTTGCTCTCAGTTTACGACGCGCACTGTACCGATCAACCGCCGGAAATAGCACAGCTCAAAGAAAAGATAGACTATGACTTTTTGCAAAATGATTTCCTGCGAACTGTGGCCAGCATCAAAGCCGGAGCCGAACGTTTGAGTAAGTTAGCAACCAGTTTGCAAAATTTTTGCCACATCGACGATATTTATCCCAAACCGACCGACTTGCACGCCAATATAGACAGCATACTCTTGCTGCTCAAAAGTCGTTTGACCAGGGAAATAAAAGTAGTGAAAAACTACGGCTACCTGCCGCCCGTTCCGTGCTATGCAGGACAGCTAAACCAAGTATTTATGAATATCTTGACCAATGCTATTCATACATTAATTAACGAAGCAGTCGGTCAAGAATTGGCGAAGGAGTTCAAGGGTGGAGGAATCAGAGAGGGCGATCACCAGCCTCAAATTGAAATTACAACTGAAGTGTGCTGTCCCGAACCTGCGAGCGACTTGAACAAACTTCACGATCGCTGGGTTTCGATTCGCATAGCAGATAACGGGCCGGGAATGTCACCTCACAAATACAAAAGAATCATAGAATCATTCTCTGCCGAAAAACGCGCCCTCAAAGAAACCAGCTTAGCAGTTAGCTATCAAATCGTGACGGGCAAACACGGCGGCGCATTCAGAATGCGATCGCAATTAGGAACAGGTACCGAATTTGAAATCTTGTTACCTTTAGCTTAAAGTAGTTATTGGTTATTGGTTATTGGTTATTCGTTGTTAGTTATTGGTTATTGGTTATTAGTTATTGGTTGTTGGTTGTTTGTTATTAGTTATTGGTTGTTAGTTGCAGTCAACAGCCAACAGCCAACAGCCAACAGTCAACAGCCAACAGTCAACAGTCAACAGCCAACAGTCAACAGTCAACAGCCAACAGCCAACATTCAACCATTATCCAACTGAGTGCCACACATTTTACAGAATTTAGCATTAGCATCATGTACTAACCAACCGCAACCCTTACAAACAATCTCTACTTGATTAGCACTTTTAACTAACTGTTTAATCAAATCCCCCAACTGCCAAGGAATCAGAGCAATTCCCGTCAAAATCATCAAAATAGTTAAAAAACGGCCGGATTCTGAAATCGGAGTGACATCGCCAAATCCCACTGTAGTCATCGTGACAACCGAAAAATAAACAGCATCCAAAAAAGTCCCAAAAGCTGCGGGATTTTCTGAATGTTCGACTTGATAAATCAAACCAGAATAAACAAAAATTATCGCCAGCAAAGTAAACACAATCCGGGAAAAAATCACCCCATCTTCGGTGCTGATGCGAAAAACCGAATTTTTTAATTCCAGAAAGCGGATAAGTCGGAGAATTCTAAACCAGCGAAAAATCCGAATAAAACTGACATTGACAAAACCCAATAAAAATGGTAAGATTGCCAGCAAATCGACTATCGAAAAAAAACTAAAAATAAACTTAAATTTATGATCGGCGCACCACAGCCGCACTAAATATTCAATACTAAAAACGACTAAAAGAGCGGTGTTGAGAGTTGCTAATCGAGTTCTAACTAATTCGGAAATCGGGTAAGTTTCCGCGATAAAGCTGGCAGTAGATAGGAGAATGAGTCCGGTAATAATTAAACTGACAGTTCTCCCTGCGGGCGTTTCAATGTCTTCTAAATAAAATGCAATTTGTTTGCGATTTAACATAAGTAATCTGTATTGTAGCAGGACTCGGCGATTGAAATCGTCAGCGTCAAAGGATGTGCGCGCCGGAGGGCGACTGAAAAGGAAACGGGGTATTAAAGCCGGCTTTAGGATAATTCCCCTAGGGGCTAGTTCACGAATGTATGCAGCAATACAAACGAGAAATCCTGTAAACCCGCCGCCCCAACCCGCCGCCCCAACCTACGCCCTTAAAAATCGAAAGGCGACGGAAATCGCCTCTGCGTCAAAGGATGTCCGCCGGAGGGCGACTGAAGAATCAACGGGGTATTGCAGCCTGATTTAATATAATTGCCGTAGGGGCTGGTTCATAAACAATATATAATTCAGACACACAATCTATATACCAATACACTTGGGTGAGTGCTGTTTCTTACCAGGAGAGATCCTTGCATCTCCCTGGTTGTAGGGAATTAGGGGTTGGCGCAAGAGCAATTTCTTGTCCCCTCGGTAGGGGGGCGGTGGGCGATCGGGCTACATCAACCCGCCCCAACACGGCACAGAGTTCGATCGCTGGCAATTAGATGCACATGATATAACTGGTATGCTGAAAAAAATATTTAGGCGAATTTCTAGGTTTGACAGCGATCAAAATTTTCTGCATTTTACAGAAAATGTAGAAGTAATAATATCGAAAATTCTCTCGCTGGCGATGATTGTGGTAATTATCGTTAGCGTTTGCGATTTGCTGATTTATTTAGGAAAAGAGTTGTTTAACGACGACCACACTTTGCTTAAAGACACGTTGTTTGTCATGTTTGGGTTGTTTTTAAATGTTTTAATTGCTCTGGAAATATTGGAAAATATTACAGCTTATCTCAAGAAACACGTAATTCAAGTAGAGCTAGTTATTGTAACTTCTTTAATAGCCGTATCTCGAAAAATAATTATTCTGGATTTAGAGAAAAAAACAGCAGCAGATTTGATAGGTCTATCGACGGCAATTTTGGCCCTTTCAATTAGTTATTTAATCGTGCGATATACCAACAATAGACACGATACTTAATATCTAGATAGAGAGTGTTCGAGCTCTCGAACAGTTTTAACAATCGCCTATTGAATTTTAGTTCTCCAGCCAACTGAAGATTTGGTAGACGGTGAACTCAATGGCAGTGGCGAAGTCTGGAACGGGAAGTTTGTCTTGGAGTCGATCAAATACGGCAATAGTGCGATCGCTTCGGTACACAAAGATCAATTCTTTGTCGGGGTCAATCAGCCAGCCCATGTGGTTTGGTGCGTCGCTTCTCGCCAATCAAATAGTGGTGAAAATTTCGTTAACGACGCACCCAAATATTTTGATATTAGTCTAACAAACCAGCGGGAGGCACAATTTCAATTCGGCCTTTTTCTAAGTCAACAATTGGCACAATCTCTTGCACGAAAGGAATCAAGATTTTTGTTGATTTCGGCTGTTTCTCGCGGATTTTCCGTGGTTTGCGGGTATTTCTGGGGTCAGGGTTTGTTTTGGGAGTTTCAGCTTTTTTGGGCTTTTCTAGTTCTGGGACGACAATTTCTGGCGGCGTTAGATTTGTTTCTACTTCTAACAGGTCGTTACCTGCAGCAAGAATATCACTTACTTTGCCTAAAATTTCCCCGGTTAATTGGTTAAAAACTTCCATACCGATCAAATCTTGCACGTAAAACTCATCAGGTTCCAGGTAAGGTCGATCGGTCTTTTCTACAAACAACTTACAGCCCCGCAGCGCCTCGGCACCATCGCGGTCTTCCACGCCCTCCACCTCTACAGCATACAAGCCTTTGCCCGGTATGTAGCGACCTCCCAAAAACTCGATCGGTTCCGGTTCACTTTTGTTAGGGCGCAAAAGCCACCGCTTCCCCGGTTCGATAAATCTCTCCGGGAAATCTGAATCGGGATAGACTCGCACTTCCCCGTCCAAACCTTGAGCTGCTACAATTGTACCGATTTCTATCCACTCTGACATAAACTTTTTGGGAATTAGGAATTAATTGGGAATTAGGAATTGGGAGTTGGGAATTAAGAATGAGACCAACAGCATTGGTAGCAAACAAAAAATAACTAATGACTGCTGACTAATGACGGATGACTGCTGACTTCTTTAAACCAACCCGGTTCTCAGGGCTACAACTGCCGCTTGCACGCGGTCATCCACAGCCAACTTATTCATAATACCGCGAACGTGAGTTTTAATAGTATTTGGACTCAAGTAAAGCGCCGCTGCTATCTCTGGATTGCTGTTACCTTCCACCATTAACTTTAATACCTCCAACTCCCGCTGCGACAACTGACCAAAAGTAGCTGTAGAGGCTGGTGCTGGCGGTTTGAGATGCTCGATCACAGTGCGGGCAATTTGAGGGTCAAGGTATGTAGCCCCCTCTGCTGCCGCTGCGATCGCCGCTAACAGCCTGTCTACGGAAGCACCTTTAATACAATAAGCATCAGCACCGCTAGAAAGTGCTGCAATAATTTCAATTTCTGCCGTGTGAGAAGTTAACATTACCACTCGAACTTCCGGCATTTGTGATTTAATTTTTTGAGTGGCTGCTATGCCGTCTAGCCTGGGCAAACCGATATCCATAACGATAATATCAGGCTTGAGTTTCAGTGCAGCAGCTACTCCTAAATACCCGTCTTCTGCTTGCCCTACTATTTCTATTTCTGGCGAATCTGCTAATACTTGCTCTAATCCCAGTTGCATCATCGGATCGTCTTCAACAATTAAAATTCTCATAATATGAATTAGGAAGGAAGAAGGAAGAAGGAAGATGGAAGATGGAAGATGGAAGATGGAAGATGGAAGATGGAAGATGGAAGATGGAAGATTAATAACTACCAATTACTAACTAACAACTAACAACTAATAACTAATAACTACTAACTACTAACTAATGACTAACTTTTAAAACTTCAACAAATTCGCCTGGGGAAATCCAGGTTTCTGCTGCTGGCAAAACTGCTAAACCAGTTGTATTAGCGAGGTTAATTAAGTTGGCTGAATTTTGGCTGCCGCTAGCTGGTTCAAATTCCCAGACTCCCGCCACTAAATGTAGTTTACCCCAAACATAAGTTTCGCGCTTGCCGATCGATCGCAATTCCACATTACACCTAGCCTTGACAAACTCCGGCCCCCAAGCATCCGCACCCAGCCCCGACATCTTTCTCAAAGCAGGCACAACAAACCGCCAACAGCAGACTAAAGCTGAAACCGGATTTCCGGGCAAACCAAAATAGAGACAATCCAAACTCGAAATCGGCGCATCAGATTTTGTTTCACCTCGTTTAAACGCAGCAACGGTTAAGGGTTTTCCCGGTTTAATCGCCACAGCCTGAATGTGAATTTTACCTCCTAAATCTGCCAAAATTTTCTCTACATAATCGTAGTCTCCTACCGAGACACCGCCCGTAGAAAGCACTACATCCGCTGTCGAAACAGCTTGGGCGATCGCCTTTTGTAGCGCATCTTCGCGATCGGGAATTATCCCCAATCCGATCGGCTCACATCCCATTTGCGCCAACAAAACAGACAAAGCATACTGATTCGAGTCTACCAGTTTCCCAGGACTCAAAGGTTTGTCCGGCGATACCAATTCGTCACCAGTAGAAAAAATAGCGACGCGCACGCGCTTGTAAACGGGAACTTTAATGCACTGTGCAGTTGCTAACACTGCTATTTCTGGCGCATTGATAGCAGTACCGCGATCCATCAAAGTTGTTTCTGCTTGATAAAAAGCGCCTTTGTGCCTGACAAAAGCTTGCGGTTTTTCAGGAGCAACTAAGACAAAAATACGATCGCCCTCACGCCTCGTTTCTTCCTGCATTACCACCGTATCAGCACCATCCGGCATCATAGCCCCGGTAAAAATTCGCGCCGCTGAACCCGGCTGCACCGTAATTTGAGGCAGATATCCCGCTGGAATCTCCTCAACTACTTCGAGCACCGCTGGTTTTTCGGCGCTGCAATTTTCCACATCGGCAAACCGCACGGCATATCCATCCATTGCCGAATTGTCCCAATAAGGAAAATCGAGGGAACTTGTCACAGGTGCAGCCAAGATTCGCCCCGATGCTGCCAGCAAGTCTACTGTTTCTACATCCCGCTGACTGTCGGGAGATTGCGCCAAATTTAGAACGATCGATTCTGCTTCTTTTACTGACAGCATCAGTGTCACCACTTTGACAATACTAAATTATTTTAACAAAAAGCAGAAATAACGGCCATCTAATTTTTGGGTGCTTCAGCATTGAAGCTGCATTTTCGTGCCAATCACTTATGAATATTTATCGATCGGCTCTTGTTGCCAATTGTTTATCTTTTGTGGCCGTCGCAGTATTGATATTTTTTACTCACTTCTTGGGCTTAAAAAACAGCAATCTATATCAATTTCGGTTGCACTCCTCATGATGTTAACAGTTAACAGTTAACAGTCTACGCCTGAATTTACTATTTCGATGAAGAGAGAATTTTATATTATTCTTTAACGCTTATCTTTCACCCAATTCCAGCGTAGCATTTTTAACTCGGATATTCCAGATTCTATGTTCCGTACCAGTAATTGTTTGTACTTTCACTTATGGATTAGAAAGTAGCATTCAAGCGCCCCCTTTTTAAAATCGCTTTATTTTACTTTCGGTTCTTTTAACAGGTGGATTTCTGAGTAACGAAATTTACAGAGTTCACATATACATCACGTCTCAGAAAGATGAGGTGCTGTCGGGCATAGGGAATAGGACATAGGGAATAGGGCATAGGGCATAGGGCATAGGGCATAGGGCATAGGGCATAGGGCATAGGACATACCTGATTTTCTTGAGAACCGCTATAGCATTTTATTATTGGTATGTTTGTCAGTGTTGTGTAAAAAAAAAATTACCAAAAATTTAGGGAACCTAATTATCAATTATTGCTAAAAAGCAGCAATAATCTGTATAATTGTACGACCATAACCTGAAATTTACAGGGGCTTTAAATTAGCTTAAAGCCCGCTAACTAAAGCTGTAGAAACAGCTTTTTTCGATCGCAAAACTAGGGACGCGGAGTCTTAGGAATGTACTTAACAGCATTCTTGTCCGAAAGCGGTTCGATCTGCTTTTGATTAACCAAAGCTTGATGAATTAGCGCCGTAGCACTCCCCCGACTGAGTAACTCGTTGGGATTGAGAACTCTCGCATCTGGATAGTTAACCACTATATTTGCCTGTGTCGCTGCTGCTACTGCGTCAACCGCATTTTTAGGAATCAGATCGGCATCTTTATAGTATGATTTAAGAAACTGTAATGCCGAAATTTTAGAAGTTGCAACGGGACTTTTTGTCGTCGTTGCCGGAACCGTTTTAGCAGGTTTGGGTTGCTGCTGCTGTTTTGTTGATATTACAGGCAATAGCGGCTGCATTAAAACAGTTGATGCTAAGGGAAATACCAAACGATTCCTAGTAGTTTTTCGGCGTTGATTTGCAGGTGCTACACGTGCGGCGCCTTGACTCGCTGCTACAGGGCGATCGTAATTCAAGTCTAAACCCTTCATTAAGGCAACTAATGCTTGTGTCTTAGTCATTGGCTGCTGCGGATGAAACTCGTTTCCCGGAAAGTCTTTCATAAATCCCGTTTCATAAGCTTCTTCAACCGGAGGTGCTGCCCAATTGTCTTGCGGCACATCCTTAAAGCCACTTCCACTGGGTATATTTCTAATTTTTGCTTTATCAAAAGCTTGGCGAATCATCGCTGCAAACTCGTCGCGATCGACCTTTTGTTTGGGTTTAAACATTCCGTTGGGATATCCCGTAACAATGTCTTTTTCAGCTAGGGATTGAATAAACGGACGCGCCCAGTAATTTTGCGGTACATCAGGAAATGTCGATTTGGCTTGTTGTTGAGCAGCAGCTTGCTGGGAATTTAGCACAAAACCAGCGCCGCTTACACTAACAATCAAAGCTAAAAACGAACCCTTGACTAGCGGTAAATGCCTGCGATTACACATAATAAAATATCCTCTTGTTGTTTGACAATTGCAGTGATTTATGGGGCTAATAATTTTGATTTAACACTAATTCCAGCGCGAAAGCAGAACTACAAACCATCTTTAAATTTATCTGCACTCTAACGGTCTTCTGCAGACAAATCTAATTTTTCGCGTCGCAGCTCTTCTGTTGACTCAACAGTCTCCTTGTCAACTTCTTTCCTGATGTTAACTTCCTCGCGCAGGAAAGTTTGTTTTTTGATATCGGCAGTTTCTTCGTGCAGTTCCATACGCACCGTCTCTTGTTCTCCGAAGGCCGCCTCTGGACTGACTGGAGTGCCTGCATTTTCGGGAGTTACGTGTTCAATTACAGCGCGCTCTTTTGCTACAGGAACTGAAACTTTTGCTGTCTCAGTTTCTACTCGCTTGCTAATTATTACTTCGCCAGTTTTGTGGCGGGTTTTGCTTGCAATCAATCGTTCTTCGTAAAGTCGGAATTTTTGATGGTCTTGCTCGTTCATCTGGTACAGTTCAGGATCTCGATCGTAACTATAAGTGTTGCGGTCATAACCAGCAGCCGTAGGTTGGTTAGATACAGGAGGAGGCACAGAAACAGGAGCGGATGGGGTGACAATTCGTGATGCTTCTAAAGGCAGTGAGGCTTCTACAGGTGCAGATGCTCCGGCGGTGGGAGTGCGATAAACTTTCCGCACTTGTTCTTCGTAATCGTAATCAACGACCATCCCGTTTTCATATCTGACTAGGTTTTCGACTTGCTGTTTGTTCTGCAAACCTCTGGCGTAAACGCGCCTGGTATTGAAATCTACCCGACAAATACCGATGGGAACTAATACTTTTTTCCCAAAAATCCAAACACCGGTTTCAACGGCAAAATATCGAAAACGTCCTGTTTCATCAACTAGCACGGTATCGATCGTGCCAATTTTTTCATCGGTATTTCCTGCACAGACATCGAACCCTTTGATATCTTCACCATCAAATGCTACTTCGCGGTAGCTGGGATTAAAATCTTCTATTTTGTAAAGTAACATTTCTATTCTACTCACTATGTTGCGTAAATTTTAGCTCGGAATCGTTTTCGGTACATCCTACTTATGAAAGATTGTGTAGTTATAAAAAAAATAGATAATCTTATAACTAAGGGTAGATATGTTAGTAATAAATTTAAAGTAAAATACGGTTTAAACGATAAGGATTAATTTTTTATGGCATACGATCCAGAACCACTGAGCAGTGAAGTTGCTGAGCCTACAATTGTTAATACGGCGGTGAATTACCACGATCGAGTTCGGTGGGGGCCTGTTCTGGCAGGAATTGCGATCGCCCTGACAGGTCAACTTTTGTTAAGCGCTTTGGGAGCCGCGATCGGGTTGAGCGCAGGTGCAACTGGTGCTAATGCAGGTTCTGTTGGTCTGGCGGTGGGAATTTGGTCGATTGTTAGTTTGCTAATTTCCTTATTTTTGGGCGGTTGGGTAATGGCTCAAAGCTGCGGCCCCATGACTAAGAAAACAGCTATTTTGAATGCAGCAATTCTTTGGGGAACTACATTAGCACTTAGTTCTTGGCTGTTAGCAAGCGGGATATCTGGTGCTGCTGAGGCTGTGGCGGCTAATGCTGGAGAAATTGCCGATCGAGTACAGCAACAGGGTGGCGTTAATATACCGAATGTAGACCCAAATCAAGTTCGCGACATTGCTGGCAATACAGCTAAAGCTACTTGGTCATTTCTAGTCGGCTCTTTGCTGAGTTTGGCAGCGGCAATGATTGGTGCTGTTGTTGGCGCTCGCAAACCCCGCGTTTATATTTGATTGAGCGGCCGCGATCGACCTGGAAAATCTGACCGGCACGGCAGCAAATATAACTTTTTTTTATGTCTTGCGAGTGATTCTTTATTCATGCTTTAAGCAGATGAGCGAAATCAAAATTTGAGATAGGCTGTTGACATAAAGAGTTAAAATGAGATAAAGTGATGAAACAGAATGGAAGCTGGAAAAAATATACAAGTTTAACAAGTTCGTTATTGTTGAGTGCAACGGTTTTAGTTGCTCCGGCGTTTGCTAGCGAGACCAATCAAACTCAAAACGTTAAACTTCAAAATACAAGTCAATATTTACTAGCACAAATACCCAATAGCTGTCGCCAGGTAATTGCTAGTAGCGGTCTTAACGTGCGGCAAGAAGCGAACAGTAACAGCCAAGCAGTCGGCATCATCGGCTCCGGCAGAACTGTGACAATTCAAAGTCTGGGCGAGAATGGTTGGGTGCCAATTACAGCACCGCTAAAAGGCTACGTATACGGTGGTTTTCTCGGAGAGTGCGAAACGGCAAATTCTCCGCCTCCTACTGACTGCCGCTTAGTTGCAGCCGTCAGAGGAATTAACGTACATCAAACACCTTCGAGCGAGGGGGAAACGGCTGGTTTCATTGCGAACGGACGAAGAGTGACGATTGAAAGTTTAGGAAGCGATGGTTGGGTGCCCATTACAGTACCTCTGAAAGGCTACGTCCAATCTGAAAACCTGGCATATTGTCGTTAATTGAAAAAACAGTGATGAATGACCGATCGAGCCCAGAAGAAGAAACTAATTCACAGCAAAAGTCTGGTTTGTTAAATGTGGTTGCGGAGACAGCAGAATCTGCACTGGATGCAGGCAAAGCAGTTGTTAACACAGCAGTTGATGTGGGAGAAGCTACTGCTAAACAAACTTATCGATTGATTGGAAAAGCAACTCAGGAAACCGGAGAAGCTGTTAATTATGTTAGCAATCTTCCTTTGATCAAACAAGTTGTAGGTGTACTCAGGCTTGATTGGTTAGCTGGAGCCAGCTCGGGCGTCGATGTCACCAAAGCTGAAGCTGAAGTCAAGCAAATCCAACAACAGTATCCCAAGGAAACTCCCAGCGAAATTGCCCATCGCATTATGGTGAAAAAAGCCATCCAAGCCGGTGGTGTCGGAGTTGCTAGCAGCATTTTACCCGGTGTCGCAGCAGCTCTTTTAGCGATCGATTTAGTCGCGACTAATGCGATTCAAACCGAAATGGTTTATGAAATTGCCGCCGCTTACGGGATGGATTTGGAAGCTCCAGCCCGAAAAGGCGAGGTTTTGGCAATTTTTGGGTTAGCGCTCGGCGGTAGCAACGCCATGAAAGCAGGTTTGGGCTTTTTACGCAACGTACCGCTGGCCGGTGCGATGATTGGTGCGAGTACAAATGCTACGATGCTGTACGCGCTGGGATATGCGGCGCGCGAGTTTTATGAAGCCAAATTGAGGGAAGATGCTGAAGAACCTGCAACCGAAACGCTACAAGCGATTCAGCAACAAAGCGAAGAATATCTCGATGTGGCGATCGCCCAACAAGCAGTTATGGATCGAATTATGGTTCACATTATTCGGGCAAGTTATCCCAACAAAAACTGGGAAGATATTTTGCCTGAATTGGAGCCATTGCAATTAAATACCCCTTCTCTAAATACAATTGCGGCTAACATTAAATCACCTGAACCTTTGGATAGCTTGTTAGAGCAACTTAACCCCGATTTTGCCGCAATGCTATTAGCTCAATGCCGTAGCATTGCCGAAAGTAGCGGGGAAGTTTCCGAAGCAGAACAGAGGGTACTCGATACGATCGCCGATCGCGAAAGCCGATCGCAAAAAATCGAAGCTCTGGAGCGCTGAACTAACCTATGAGCGACCCAAATCTTGCAGAAAAACCAGCCCTAGAACAAGAGCGCAACGAGATTTTACAGCAGCTAGAAGATTGGCTGGAAACTCCCATGCTGGTGCTGTCATTTGTGTGGCTAGCTCTATTTATAGTTGAATTAATTTGGGAATTAAACCCATTTTTAGAAGTCGCCAGCAACACGATTTGGGCGATTTTTATTGCAGATTTTCTACTTAAACTCGCCATTGCGCCGCGCAAAATTTCCTATATAAAAAGCAATTGGATCGCAGCTTTTTCTCTGCTGTTACCTGCTTTGCGTACCTTTCGATTTATCCGAATTTTGCGAGCATTTAAGACAGTACGGGCTGTCCGAAGTTTGCAGTTGTTGCGAGTCATGACTCGTACCAATCGAGGGATGCGGGCATTAGCTGCAAGTGTTAAACGCAGGGGATTTGGTTATGTTGTAGGACTAACGATAATTATTACCTTGGTAGGCGCAGCGGGAATGTATGCGTTTGAAAAAGATGTCGGCGATAGTTCCTCCGGTTTAAATAATTACGCCACTGCTTTGTGGTGGACGGCAATGTTGATGATGACATTGGGTTCGGAATATTGGCCAAAAACGCCTGAAGGCCGCATACTTTGCCTTGTTTTGGCACTTTATGCTTTTGCAGTTTTTGGTTATGTAACTGCGACCATTGCCACATTTTTTATCGGTCGCGATGCAGAGGATGAGGAAGCCGAATTAGCAGGAGCACAATCAATTGCAGCCCTGAGCGCTGAAATTGCTGCCTTGCGGACGGAGATTCAGCAATTACTGCATCAAAACTCAAATTCTTGAATCAGATATAGCAGTCCTTGCAGGAGTCGTAAAGTTTTTTACCCCACCCCAACCCTCCCCTTATTAAGGGGAGGGAGTAAGATAATTCGGCGGTTGAAACCGCGTCTACAAAAACGATGTTGGCCCCAAGGCCGACTGGTTCGCAAGGTGTATCTAAAACCCGGATTTGGTATAACATGACATCATTTCATGGTTTCCGCGAGGGAGCGGTTTCCCAGCGATCTAATATATCTTTGATTACAACTTCTTTAACCCAAGTTTGAGCAACAATTAGGATTGGAAGCGCTAGCAATAATCCTAAAAACCCCAATAAAGAACCAAATGCTCCCAACAAAGCTAAGGTGTATGCCGGGAGCAGGGACACTTGCTTTTCCATGATCACAGGTGTAAGAAAATTGCCTTCTATTTGTTGAATTGCAAAATAAAGTAACAATACAGCACCTGCTTTTCCTGGAGAATCCAACAAAGCCAGCAGCATTGGTGGAACTACACTCAAAATCGCGCCAACATAAGGAATTAAAGCTAATAAAAATGCTAAAAATCCGTTAACAAAAGGCAGTTGCACTTGCAAGATAAACAGACCCACAGTGCTCGCAATCCCAATAAAACTCATGCTGAATGCAATTCCCGCCAACCAGCCCATTAAATTTTTTTCACATTCAGTCAGAATTCCATCGACTCGCTGGCGGTAAAAAGCGGGAAACAGCCTGATTATTACTTGGCGGTACGGCACTGGATTTACCACAAGCATAATTGTCAAAACGGTAATTAACAAGAAATTAATTACTAAACTGAGGGAGTTGGATAAAAATAGATAGATATGGGAAATTATCCACTGAGAAAGGGTTTGGAGTTGTCTGCTTAAATCATCAAGATTGGGAATATTATTTAATGCCGGTTCCGGCACTTTTGCTTGCAACCAGTCGATCCACAATCGCAGTTTTTCTATCCCTAGCGGGATAAGTTGAGTTAGCTGTTCAAATTGAGAGCTGAGGCGCGTGAATATCAGGAAAATAAAAACAGATGAGAGCACCAGTACAATGCCAACTGTTAAAGCGATCGCCAGTTCGCGCCTAGCACCAGACTGCTGCAATCTTCGCACTAAACGGTTGAGAGCGATCGCTAAAATTACGGCAGTAAAAAACAATAAAATGACCGCTCTAATTTTCCACAAAATATAGAGCGAGACTATCAAAGCAAAAAAACCGATCCACTCTCCTAAACCCACAACATAAATCCCTCCTACAGGTTATACAGGAATCGTGCAATATCTGAGATTAAACCAAAGACAACTGCGATCGCGATCGGGCTTAACCTGGTTCTCAAGTTGGACAGCGCAATTTTCATGAAACTTCTCTGATAACTCTTGTGGGATAGCCGTCCCGTCTGTCTTGGAAAATATTTTTGGGAGAAATCTATTTTCTACAGCATACCTACCTATGGGAAAGATTGTGCAGAATTCCAGCAGATTTCCTCAAATCTTACTTAAGATATATTCCCCGTACATTCAATTTAAAAATTCTCGTACCTAAGATAGATTGTGTGCATAATTCGACTAACTAAAAAGCACGGGGCGATCGCCGGTACCGAGCCAATCCCATCCTGGGCTAATCCTCCACAGAGGCTATTTGATGGCGATCGCCCTGACAAGCGAATTTCAAAGGTGGTACAAGCCCCGGGATTGATCCGTGGGGTCAATCCAAAATCTCAAATCTCAAATCTAAAATCTAAAATCGAATGACTGATTTACCTACCTGGAGGGATGCCAAAAGTCTCTGAGCAGGAGAAAATCATAGTGAAATAGATACAAATACTATATCGGCCTTAAAAAAAACCTTTTTTACTCAGAATTTCCCTTTTTTGCTTGTCCTCTTACCAACCAAAAATAGGCGCTCGATCTGCCTCCGGCACGCTGCGCGATCGCACTAAATTTATGAATAGGCGGCTGGAATACCCAACTAATTCCAAATTGTAGAAAAATATGACACGGCGCAACTCACCCACCGATAGCATCACAGAACCTGTCCGACGCGCAAGTTCTCATCCCTGGTTCGAGCGACTAGCAAGACTCGGATATGCCGCCAAAGGCTTAGTTTACTTTATCATCGGTTTTCTTGCCGCACAAGCTGCTTTTGGATCTGGCGGTAAAACAACCGATACTAAGGGTGCATTAGCAACAATTGTCTCCCAACCCTTCGGAAAATTCCTGCTATTTTTGGTGACAATTGGTATTATTGGGTACGTCCTTTTGCGGATTGCTCAAACCGTTCTCGATCCAGAACACGCTGGCGAAAAAATCGATGCCAAGCGAATTGCGACGCGCATTGGCTATGCTTTTAGTGGGTTAGCTTATGCAGGTTTGGCCGTGACTGCTGTCAAATTAATTATCGGTTCTGGTGGTGGTAGCAGCGGCAATTCAACTCAAGATTGGACAGCTTTGTTTTTATCTCAACCTTTTGGTCAATGGCTGGTAGGGCTGGGAGGAGCAGTCACGATCGGTGTGGGTTTCTCTTACCTTTATAAAGCATTTAAGGGGAAATTCCGCCAGCAATTCAAACTCACTCAAATGAGTAACAACGAGCAAACTTGGGCCGTGCGACTGGGTAGACTTGGGATTGCGGCTCGTGGCATTGTCTTCACTATCATCGGCTTTTTCTTAATTCAAGCTGCGAAGCAATCAGATGCCAGTGAAGCTAAAGGATTTAGTGAGGTGCTGGCATCCCTGGAACAACATCCGTTTGGCCCGTGGATTCTCGGTTTAGTGGCTTTGGGTTTGATTTCCTATGGCATCTACTCATTAGTTCAAGCTCGTTACCGACAAATTATGCAGTGATCAACTGCTCGCTCCCAACACGATTCGTAAAAAAAAATCTCTGGAGATGAAAGGACGGTAATGATGAGTACAAACTGGCGCGGCTATCGAGTTGCAGCTTGGGTGGGGCAGGCGTTATTAACTATAGCAGTAATAGTTGCTGTCAGTCAAGGAAAGTGGGAAAATGCCTTGGGGTTAGGCTTATTTTTAGCAGCATCTGTGGTGTTTGTCGTCATGGAAAATCGCCTGCCAGCGCTGTTTGATTTTCTGTTTGTGCTTGCTGCTTTGCTCAATGCTGGAGGCTGGGTTTGGGGACTGTTTTACCAGCAGGGGCCTTATGATGAAATTGTTCACGCTTTCACGATTTTTGCCGTGACTTTAGCATTGAGTTTTTTAGCATACAGTTCAATGCTGACGATTTTTCGCGATCGCAAACTGCTGTACTTGCTAACGATAACCAGTTTTGGGATTGCGATCGGTGCTTTGTGGGAAATTATTGAATGGACGGCTGGCATCGTTCTTTCTAGCGAAGTTATTGGGAGTGTGGACGATACGATAATTGATTTGATTATGGATAGTTTGGGTTCTGGAATAGCTGCCCTAACTAGCTTCTGGGCGCTGCAAGAATGGACGCGCCCGGGTGCGGAAGTTGGGAGTCAAGCTTCGATCGCCAACAGCCCGAACGATCGCACTTAACTCAAAGCAACATCATCACTTTTTCCTCGCTCGTCTTTCATCGGATAGATATTTTCTTATTGCTTCCGACAGAGGGCAAGGTGTGGATAGTTGAGGTTAAATAGAGAGAGAAACAAGATTTTGAAAAATTGTAGCACACAGACAATCGACCTTTTGCCCGAGTCAATTTTTAATAATTTAAATTTTCTTCACATTACTGCAAGAGGTTGGTTGTTTCGATTTAGGAGGATTTTATGAAAATAAAATCATTTTCAACCGCAATTGGACTCGCTCTGTTGAGTTCAGTTATTTATTTACCGGCCATTGCCCGAGCTAATCCCAAACCCTCTATCCAAGTAGCCCAACAAAGAGAATTGGGTTCGGATATCGACAGTTTTACCGCATATCCAGTACAGCGATTAGATCCGGGAACAGAATTATTTTTCGTGCTGCGAGGAACCCCGTATTCTAGAGCTACCTTGACCATCCCAAATGCAGTGCAAAATCTGCCGATGCGGGAGGTTCAACCAGGAGTTTACGAGGCAAGCTACATGATTCGCCAGGGCGATCGAATTTCGGAAAATACAGCAGTGCGGGCAAATTTGCAACAAGGCAACCGCATCAGCAGCACTCGCTTGCAACAACCTCTACTTGCTGGCAATAGCGATCGCCGCTTTCAATCATTGTCTGTTGACCGCTTCAGCGCTCGATCCGTACAGCAGTTAGATCCGGGAACCACGCTCAATTTCAAATTGCTCGGCACTCCCAACGCTACAGCTACTTTCTCCATTGAAGGAGTTGCTTATAACATCCCCATGCGGGAAGAATCCAACGGCCTTTACACGGGGGAATACACGATCCGCCGCCAAGATTATTTCCCCCCTGCAGGCGCGACGGTTACTGCTAGCTTGCAGTCGGGAAATCAAGTTGTTCGTTCCCGTTTAGATCGAGAGCTCGTTGCTGGCGATAATGGCAGTTCCAACACTGCCGAAATTCCGCTAGAAATTATCACTCCCAAAGAAAACGATCGCGTCAGCGGGACGGTTGAAGTGGAAGGACGCAGCGCCCCAAATGCCACTGTTAATGTCAAGGTTCAGGCTACCTCTTCGGTAGGAGGTTTGTTTGGGTTTGAACGAAATATCCTCGAACGCACAGTTGAAGCAGACGAACAAGGCCAATTCAGCTTTGCTTTTAAGCCGACCATTGCTCTACCAGGAACCAAATACCAGGTGAATCTCAGTTCTAGCAAAGGCGATATCACCAGCGAAGAAACTTTGGTACTGTTTCAAAATTGAGCGGTGACTCGCGACTATTTGCCAGCCCAAAATCTGGCAAAGCCTGACTAAATTTGCAAGATTCGATCGGGAGATATAGCGGTTCGAGATCGTTGTGAGGTATGCCCGATGCCCTGCGCGGGCCGATGCCCGATGCCCAATCCCTCCGCAACGCTAGAGCCCAATTCCCAATCCCTCCGCAACGCTAGAGCCCAATGCCCGACATCACCTCATCTTTCGCTTGAAAGGAGATATCTATGTATCCACTAAATCGCTGGAAAAAAAGGCCAGGGATATTACAAATCATCTCTGGAAGTTTATTAATCGCGCTGCCAACCGCTCCTCTTGTTGCATCAGCAGCTCCCGCTCCTACACTCAACTCCTGTCCTAGGATTTATTATGAAGAACCTTTTAGCACTAATGTTCGGGTTCCTCAAGGATGTCGGCCTAATGCTGCAAATCAAAGATTGAACCAGCAAGAGTTGGGTCAAAATATGGTTCCTCCCGCGAGGCGAACGAATGTTACGCAACCACCTTTACCCGAAGCAAGACAGACTCCCATTGCGACTGTCATGCCAATGGCAGGTAAGGTGAGCGTGAAATTAACAAACAGCACAAATACCCCGATTTCCTATCAAGCGATCGGGCATACTGAATCCCGAATGCTAGCGCGCGGAGCAGAAATTGTATTGCAAAATCTACCAACGCCTGTGACAGTCACAATGGTGCGCGCAGATGGAGGGCTGCTGAAAGTTATACCCATGTCTAGTTCTGAAGAAGGGATGCTAGCAGTTTCAATAGATGAAACGAGTAACTTTGATGGCAATCAAGGGGTTTTAAGAATTCAACCAGACGGTCAAGTGTTTTTGAATTAGGCAATAAAAAGACCCGGTTTTGAAGAGCAAAAACTCTGTAGCTTGACCAACAAAATAAACAAAAAAAATTTAGGAGGTTTTTCAATGGTTAATAATCGTTTAAACAATTCTACTCAAAAGCTATCGAATGCTTGGGGAAGTGCGATCGCCCTCGCACTCACCGCCCTGCTACTTCCGGCTTGTTCTACCCCACAGCGGGAAGCTACGGCACCTGCACCTGCAACGCCCGGAACGGTTGCGACTACAACTGAGAATGTGGTCGATAGAACAGCAGAACTCCTCGGTAAAACTGTGACGGTCAGAAGTAAACCGATCAATAAATTAAGCCCATCGACTTTTACAATTAGCGATCAAAAGTTTTTTGGCAGCAAACCGATTTTGGTTGTCAATGCCACAGGTAAGCCTTTTGCGCTGCCGGCTGAATCGGGTCAAGATATTCAAGTAACGGGAACTGTTCGCAACTTTGTGCTGGCAGATATTGAGCGCGAGTACAAATTAAGCTTACAGCCAAATCAGTACGCCGATTACGAAAATAAACCCGCGATCGTTGCACAATCGATGGCCCTAGCCCCCACACCTGGAGAACTCACCTCAAATCCCCAAAAATACTACGGCAAAACCCTAGCGGTGAGTGGTAAAGTTGACAGCATCAAAAGTCCAAACTCGTTCACTTTGGATGAAAACAAATTAATTGGCGGAGAAGATTTGTTAGTGATACACACCGTTCCAAAAACAAGCGTGAAAGAAGACGATAAGGTTGCCGTAACCGGTGTGCTGCGTCAGTTTGTGGTCGCTGAACTCGATCGCGAATACGATTTGCAATGGGATTTGACCTTAAAGCAGAAGCTAGAAGCCGAGTATACCAACAAACCCGTGCTAGTTGCTACAGGCGTATATCCCTCAGACATTCCTGATTGAGGAATAGACCTCTCAAATAACTCTTGGGGAACAGGCTCAAATAGCCTGTTATTTGCAGGTTTTTAGATCGGAAGTCTCATAGATCGTTCATATCGCGTGCGATCGCCTTGGTTCGTAGTGCGGACTTTAGTCAGCTGTTAAACGGAGGACGGTCGTCCGCATTACGAACTATTTTTGCGCTCGGACATGATATCACTTCGGGATGATGAAAAACCGAGTTTGATGCACTAAAATCATTGGTTGTTACCCGAAGATTAAGTAAAAAACTAAGGTTTAAAGGCATTGATGCGTCTAGGAGCGATCGCGCGGCACCCAGACTATCGGCCGAAACAACCTCTTCCTTGTTTCGTTTGTGATAATTATCAATTCAGCAATAAGGTGTATATAATGAATCAATCACAATCCGTATCGCCACCACTGCTCCAAAGCAAATTCATCGAGAATTTTCGTTGGTTCAGTCGATTTAGCTTCTGGGTACAATTATTGTTTGGTGCGGTTTCCGGTATTACTTTAATACTTGCTATGTTGAGCCGCAACCTGAGCGAGCAACCCAATAATCCAGGTATTGGGTTCGGCATAGTTTTAGCGATAATTGGTGTTGTATTGCTTGCTTTTAGGATATTTTGGGATTTTCGATATCGGCTTTTAGGCAGACGTTTACAAGGAGGCGATATGGAGTTCTATCCCAGCAAAGAAGATATTACTCACGCCTTACGAATTGGATTAAATTCTAGTTTGGTGGGGCTACTGATCGCGTTTATTGCTTCGGAAGCAACAGTGGGCGTAGTTTTAGCAAAAAGCCTCGCTCAACCACAAGCGCTCGCAACTAATACGCCAGAAAATGTGATTCGTTCCCTAGATATTTTTGTAACGATGTCAAACGTCAATATGATTGGCGCTCACTTTTTTGGAGCTGTTACTTCTCTTGGGTTGCTCAATTGGGTAGATGAGTAGTTGGCCGCAAAAAAACCAACTCCTATGCTGTCAAGACTTACAAAAGATGGCATATTTGCCCGATATCGCATCTTATCGATTACCACAAAAAAAACTTCGCAGTGCGAACTTTAGTCCGTAAAATGCCAAGGACTAAAATCCGCACGCGCGATCGCATTTTACTACAGTCGATCGGACAAGATAGAACATCTTGCACCATTATCAATAAACTTATAACCGGGTTTTTGAACCAAAACTATAGATTTTGATATGAATTTTAGGTGATAAACCTGATTTTTGTCGCAGGCACAATATCTCAATTCAACTAACTAACTAATTATGAAAGACCTTTGGTATAAAGACGCAATAGTCTACTCCCTTGATGTTGAAACCTTCCTAGACTCTAACGGGGATGGTGTAGGTGACTTTCAGGGACTTACTAACAAACTAGATTATTTATCAGGACTGGGAATTACTTGTTTGTGGTTGTTGCCGTTTTATCCTTCCCCTAACCGCGACAACGGTTACGATGTGATGGATTACTGTAACATTGACCCGCGACTGGGAACTCTGGGAGATTTTGTCGAGTTCATGCACCAAGCAGGGGAACGAGGAATTAGGGTGCTAGTCGATTTGGTCGTAAATCATACGTCCGATCAACATCCTTGGTTTGTTGCAGCGCGTAGCGATGAAAATTCCAAGTATCGCAATTATTACGTGTGGTCAAAAAATCCACCCAAAACCGATCCGAGTATGCTGGTGTTTCCCGATGCCGAGGACAGTATTTGGGAGTACGACGAACAAGCAAACTCTTACTATTTGCATCACTTCTATAAAGAACAGCCAGATTTGAATATTACCAATTCGGCGGTACGAGAAGAAATCCGCAAAATTATGGGTTTCTGGCTAGAACTGGGCGTGTCTGGATTTCGGATTGATGCTGTTCCCTTTTTAATTAAAGAAACTGACACCGAAGGTACAAGCCCCGATGACCTGCGATGTTTCTTGGAAGAAATGAGAGAATTTGTGTCATCGCGTCAGGCTGATGCAGTTTTGCTGGCCGAAGCAAATGTGGCACCCGATCGCATTCACGTCTACTTTGATCGGGGCGACAGAATGCACGTCCTGTTCAACTTTTTGTTGAACCAATATCTGTTTTTGGCCCTAGCGCGTCAAGAATCCACAGCCCTGCGCGATGGACTAAAAATCTTACCGGAGATTCCTGATGTTTGTCAGTGGCTGAATTTTGTGCGCCACCACGATGAATTGACACTAGACCGCATTTCTTCATCGGAACGAGAGGAAATTTTTGCAGCATTCGCCCCCGATAAAAGGATGCAAATTTTCGGGCGCGGGATTCGCCGCCGCTTACCGCCGATGATGGGAAATGACCGCTGCCGGATTGAACTAATCTACAGCTTGCTGTTCACTTTGCCCGGTACACCAATGCTGCGCTATGGCGAAGAAATTGGCATGGGAGATGACCTTTCGTTGGAAGGTCGAAACAGCGTCCGCACGGCGATGCAATGGTCAGATGCGCCCAATGGTGGCTTCTCGACTGCTGCAACTGATGCTCTTGCCAAACCTGCGATCGCCAGCGGAGAATATAGTTATAAACAAGTCAATGTCGCCGCAGCGCAGCGCGATCCTAACTCATTAATTAACTGGGTCGAACGTGCAATCCGCATCCGCAAGCAATGTCCTGAGTTCGGTAGGGGAAAATGGCAAATTTTGGAAACCGACTGTTCTTGGGTTTTTGCCCACTGCTGTCACTGGGAAGGCAGGACATTGCTTCTCGTCCACAATCTAGCCGACAAACCTTGCACGGTTACTCTCAAATCTAACGAATATAATAATCTTGTTGATTTATTTGGCGATCGCTTGTACGAATCTCTCGATGACGGATCGCCCTGTATTCCCTTACAAGCTTACGGCTATCGCTGGTTCCGAGTCAATTAAATCTTAGACAAATCCTAATTGTTCAATATTCGGATTAGTTTGCGGATTTTCCCGGCTGATGCCACCCGATTTACCAACAGATAATACCATGCTAGCAGTTACCATTAATTTTGATGCGGTCGCCCAAATCACCGACGACCAATTTTATCAACTGTGTCGCGAAAACCCCGATGTCAAATTTGAACGCAACGCCAAAGGAGAAATAATCGTCATGTCACCCACAGGAGGAGAAACCGGAAACAGCAATTCAGAAATTAATGCAGATTTTGTGATTTGGAACCGACAAACTAAACTCGGAGTTTGTTTCGATTCTTCAACTTGTTTCAAACTCCCCAGCGGTGCAAATCGTTCTCCCGATGTCTCTTGGATCAAAAAAGAAAGATGGGATGCACTGACTCCCGAACAAAAACAAAAATTTCCTCCCATCGCCCCAGATTTTGTCTTAGAGTTAATGTCCCCGACTGACAGTCTCAAGGATACTCAAGACAAAATGCAAGAATACATGAAAAATCAAGTAAAATTAGGCTGGTTAATCGACCGTAAAACCCGCCGAGTAGAAATCTACCGCCAAGGACAACCAACAGAAGTTTTAGAATCTCCGGCAGAACTTTCAGGAGAAGATATTTTGCCCGGTTTCGTGCTAAACTTGCAAGCACTTTGGGCGTAATACGATTTTAGATTTTAGATTTTAGATTTTAGATTGGGGATGATTTACTGGATAATAGTTTGAAGATTCCCTAAATTTGTATGTTCAGGAAAAATGGTATAACTAGACATCCTGAATCTATCAGCGTTTATTTGCGTTAATCTGCGGTTAAAAAGAAATCTCATGGAAACCAATACAGAAACAACTACAACCACTGGTTTAACAGCCGAACAGCACAAACAGAAAATGCAGCGCCGCCAAGAAGTGCAGGCGCAGCGAATTGCCAACGCTGCTAAAGACAAAGGTTTGATAATTGTCAATACCGGCAACGGTAAAGGCAAAACTACGGCGGCTTTGGGCATGGTTGTGCGATCGCTCGGTCACGGATACCGCGTCGCCATAGTACAATTTATCAAAGGAGCTTGGGAACCAGCAGAAAAAGCCGTTTTTGAAATGTGGGAAAAACAGCTAGAATTTCATGCAATGGGTGAAGGTTTTACCTGGGATACGCAAGACCGCGATCGAGATATTGCAACAGCTCAAAAAGCCTGGGAAAAAGCCTTAACTTTTATCTGCAATCCCGAATTTAAATTAGTGCTGCTAGATGAAGTTAATATAGCATTAAAACTGGGTTATTTGCAAGTCGAGCAAGTTCTCTCCGGTTTAGAACAAAAACCAGAAGAAACTCATGTTATTTTAACAGGTAGAGGCGCGCCACCAGAATTAATTGAACGGGCAGATTTGGTTACTGAAATGACTTTAATTAAGCATCCATTCCGAGAACAAGGGATTAAAGCTCAAGCAGGTATTGAATATTAATATGGTTCGTAGTGCGTCTTAGGATCGAAAACTTAATAACTTAAACAACTCCTACAGTCCTCTCTCCTGTAAGTTGCCTTCCTCAAAGGAGGCTCTTCCTCGCCTATCTGCATTACCAGGCTCTTCCTGGTAACGAGAAATCGCTTAAGTTATACCAATTTTAAAAAAGAATGCAACAGTGTTCTTGTCCCCCCCCTTTACAAGGGGGGGGGCTAGGGGGGGTCGAAGAGTGTTGCACGATTTTAGAAAAATGGTATTATTAAATTTTTATTCCTTAGTGTCCGCAACAAAAGAACACTCAACCATTCAGTTTTTCGCCCCCTAGTCAACAGTAAACAGTCAACAGTCAACAGTCAACAGTCATTCCGGTACAACCGGAATTCATATCAAATATCAAATATATCCTCTGCCGGCAACATGAGAGTAAAAGTTGAACCCTTGCCCAACTCGCTATTCACCGTAATTTCTCCCCCCAATATCTCAGAGTATTTCTGTGCTATTGCCAAACCCAAACCCGTACCTCCGTACTTGCGAGTAGTCGAAGCATCAGCTTGTGTAAAAGGTTGAAATAACTTTTGTAGCTGTTCGGGAGTTATCCCAATTCCCGTATCCGTACACTTAAATATAAACTGTTCAGCATCCAAACTATTCCGATCATTTTTGATTTTTTCCACGCTGAGTGTAATTGTCCCTTTTTCGGTAAACTTAGCGGCGTTGCTGAGCAAGTTAAACAAAATTTGAGTAAATTTAATTTTATCGGAATGCAATTCGCCAATATCATTAGGACACTCAATATTCAAACGATTGGTGTTTCGTAAAAATAGCGGTTGAACAGTTTTGGCGACATCTTGAACTGCCTCGTACAGGTCAAAAGTTGTCAATTCAAGTTCCGCGTGACCGGCTTCTATTTTCGATAAATCCAGAATATCATTAATCAATCCCAGTAAATGATTGCCTGCATTATGAATTCTTGTTAAATCAGAAATAAAATTTTCTTCGCCCAAATCTAAAGCATCTTCTTGCAAAATTTCGCTGTAACCGATAATTGCATTTAGAGGCGTTCGCAGTTCGTGGCTCATGTTAGCTAAAAACTGACTTTTTGCCAAATTAGCTGCTTCTGCTGCTTCCTTTGCTTGGTACAGTTCTGCCTCGGCTTGCAAGCGGTCTGTCACGTCGTGAGCCATGACTAATTCAGCATTTTTGCTATCAAATATCAGGGTATAAGAAGTGATTTCTACATCAATAATTGTGCCGTCTTTTTTCTGGTGCTGCCAAAGGCTCGCAAAATCAATATCGGCAGCTACTTGGGATATATTTTGTAGCAATCTTGGCCGTTCTTGGGGAGGACAAATGTCGGCAACGGTCATGTCGAGAAATTCTTCGCGAGTGTAGCCGTAGTGGTGGATAGCTGCTTGATTGACGGCTATAAATTCGAGGGTTTCTAAGTCGTAAACCCACATGGGATGGGGGTTATGCTTAAACAAAAGTTTGTAGCGTTCTTCGGAGGCTCGCAGTTCGGATTCGGCTTGCTTGCGCTCGGTAATGTCGCGGACAACGGTGCAAATAATCTCGCGGCCTCCGTAGGAAATCACGCTGGCGCTGACTTCTACGTCCACGCAGGAACCGTCTCGGCGCTGGTAGAGAACTTCGCCCATTCTGAATTTTTTGTCGGTCAGCAGGGACTCGATATTGCTGTCAATTAGGTCTTGGGAGTAGGCGGTGATATCGTAAATAGTCAGTTGCGATATTGCTTCCAGGCTGTAATCGAGCAAGTTTCTAAATGCTGTATTGGCTTCTAAAAGCCGTTTGGTTTGAGCGTCCCACAGGAAAATACAATCTGTAGCTTGCTCGACTACGGCTCGGTAGCGGGCTTTTTCTTCTAGTTGTTCGTTTTCGGCACTGGCGATCGCCCCGAGCATTCCATTGATAGTATGGGCAAGGTCGGACAACTCGTCTTCGCCCGTCACCTGCAGTCGCATCGAGAGGTCTTGGCTGCTGCTGACACGGTTCACTGATGAAGCCAAACCGCTCAAGGGAGACAGCACCAAATACTCTAGCAACAGCAGAGTGCAGCCGACAAACCCAATGCCCGCTAACGTTACAGACACCAGCAGGTAGAGCAAACTAATTTGACCTTGGCGGTAGATTTCTCTGGGTATATCAACTCGCAGCAGCAGTGCGGGTCGATCGTAAATATCCCGGATCATAGTGTAACCTGCCATCAAATCTTCGCTGACACGACGCACCAAAATCGGTTTTTTCGCCGATAGTTTCTCCCGCGCTTCCACAAAGTCAGCAGGTAACTGAGCCTCATTAACGGTGTGTACAATCAGAGGTAAGCGAGTAATTTTAGAAATCCTGGCAATTGCCACAGCATCCAAATTGCGCCCGAATATTAGCGTGCCTCGAATTGGGCCGGTGTTTTTTGTACTGACAATTGGTCGGGAAGCAATCAGTATCGGCCCTGACGGTAGCAGCAGAATACCAGCGAGGCTGCTTTTGATGTTGGGGTGCTGCAACAGCGGGTCGCTGAGAGAAATGCGCTTTTTTAATGCTTCTGGAACAGGGGTTAGTTTCACCTTTTGGCTGTCGAAACCCGTACCGTAAACTATTTTGCCCGAAGTATTGACAAATAGGGCTATGTTAACTCTCACATTAGCCAGTCCTTCGGGAATCAAATTGGAGGCGATAAATTCTTTGTTACCGTTTTGGATGAAAGCGTAGTTGTCGTCCCAGGCTGACCAGTCGGCAAAGCGCAAGTTAAAATCATCGGCGGTTTGGCCGAACACGTTGAGCGCTCCCTTGACAACTTGTGTGGCTTCTTGTTCTTCTGCTTTGACAAGGCTGCTCAAAAGGATGCTTGAGGAGGCGGCATATAGAATGCTAGTCAGCCCAGCGATGGTAATGCCAACTATTGATAGTGTTTTTCGACGCAGTTTCATCTTGCCGAGTGTGTGGTGTCTGTCTGAGATTCAGGGTTCGGGCTTAAATCTGCTTTCCGGCTGCAGACTATAAGTCCGCACGCGCGATCCAATCTTAATTGCGGTTAATCGATCGGACACAATATGACGCACCCTAGCAATGCCTTGTTAAGCAGTATACAGCTAACATCCGCTGACTTCCGGCATGGCGATCGAGCCTGGTTTGTCGCGAAACAATATCTTAGCCAAACGGGAAAATATTCTCAGAAAAAAGGTTGGGTTTAGGTTCTGGCCTTCAAAAAATGCGCCTTATTTCGCTTCGCTGTAGTCAATAAAGCAAAAAAATTGCGCTTGGATTCGTTAAACAAGCCTGATTTCTGACAAAAATAACAGGTTTGATAGCGAAGCATTGAGGAAGAAACTAGATTTCGAGATTGTTTTTGCTGCAGGCAGATTGGTGCTTCGCTCTAGTTTTAATAGCAGTTCCCCAAACAATACAACAAATCGAGTCCGCGATCGAAATCTTTAGAAAAATAATATTACTTTCCCCACACTTGCTGTTTGTGAGCTTCCTTGCAAATACCCAAAATTCGCCGGTCGTTGTCGCTAGGGGCGGAAAGTTGCTGATACTGTTGCAGGTTGACGGAGTAGGGAGAGCTAGTGCCGTCGTAACTGTCCACTACTGTTAAATTTAACCGAGTTCGGTCTACATTGCCGTAAAAACAGTAAAAATCAGACTGAGGCAGGTAAAAAGCCCCAATTACTTTACTCTGTCTCATTTCAAATACAAAATATTCTTTTTTAATTTCATCTGGCTTGTTGGACTGGCCGTAGAGGTAAACACCGTCTGCTAAACCTGTGAATGCTGTATCTGGGTGGGGATTGGCGGGTGATTGCGAGATGGAAACGCCGGATTTGATGTCCCAGTGTCGGAATTCGCGCAGGGCGAATCCGATGCTGAAGTTTCCGGGCGAGAGGGCCAGGGCGATCGCCAGACCTTGTACACCGCTTGTTAATATAAAATAAGTTAAAACCACTGGCTGGCCCCAAATTTTTAAATAGCTGCCTCGAAGCAAGTCTTGTAACAGTTTCAAAAAGCTTGTAGAGAAACCGGGTATTTGGCTTAACGCGGGCTATTAACTTGAAGTCTCTATCGCCCGCCCGGTTCCTGAACTCTCATCTAAAATTAGTTTTAATAAATTTTGTTTGCGATCGCCCGATCGGGCGATCGACCTTTCCAATAAAAACATCATTACCAGCAGCACCAATAGGAAAAAAGAGTTGAGATTTTGGTAAAATTCTCAACTCTTTAAGTCACTAACTAGCCAAATATTCTCTGACTTGAGATTGGCGCCGCCGCAGGTGGGCGAGGGCTTGATGTTCTAGCTGCCGCACCCGTTCCCGGCTGAGATTGAGCCGTTCTCCAACTTTCGCCAGCGACATTTCGGTGCCGTCTTCCAAACCGAAGCGCAGAACGATCACATCTCGCTGCTGCGGGGTAAGTTCTGAGATCAAGGTATTCAGGTCTTGCCGCAGCAATTCCGAGGTAATGTAGTTGTCTGGAGATGCAGTTTCGTCTTCTAAGAGTTCTTGCAGTTCTGTATCTTGGTTGTCTCCAACCCGCAAGTCCAAAGAGACTGGATGTCTTGCCATCAGCAGGTATTCCCGAATTTGGGAAGGGTGCAGTTCCAAGGCGGAGGCAATTTCTGCAGGGGAGGGAGAACGACCCAACTGCTGGGTGAGTTCCCGCTGCACTTTTTTAATTTTGTTGAGTTTTTCGGTGATGTGAATTGGTAATCGAATGGTGCGGGCGTGTTGGGCGATCGCGCGGGTGATTGCTTGGCGAATCCACCAGTAGGCGTAGGTAGAAAATTTGTATCCCCGCATCGGGTCAAATTTTTCTACTCCTCGTTCTAAACCGAGGGTGCCTTCTTGAATTAAATCCAAGAATTCCATGTTGCGTTTCTGGTATTTTTTGGCGATCGCCACTACTAAGCGCAAATTCGCTTCAATCATCTTTTGCTTGGCGCGCCGCCCCGACTGCAAAATCCTGTTCAGTTCAGCTTCTGTCAACTCCATTTCGGCAGCCCACTCTTGCTGAGTGAGTTCCCGCTGCCATTCTTTAGCCAGTGCTTGTTTGGCTTCGATTAATTTCATCATTTGCTGTACCTGCTTGCCGAAAATAATCTCTTCTTCTCGGGTTAGCAGGGGTACTCGACCGATCTCGTGCAGATAGGTACGAACCGTATCCGTTGAGGAGTATGGCCGACTGCTTGTGCGATCGGCTTTCACTGTTTTGGTTTTAGGGGTTGTAGTGGACATGGGTGAGTTTTGCACTCCTTGTAACAACAGATAAAAAGTTGGTGATACCCTGTCCCACTCTTGTAAGTGGGATCGAGACTGCGACAGAGGGGATATTACCCCCTCCTGTTTATCGGTGACGATCGGTAGAAGCTTGTTGTTTGGGATTAATTTTGTGCTTGATTGTCTAGTAATCCCCGTCGATTTTCCGTAAATTGCTAGCTTTAACAGCTTGTTCCGGCGAAGTGAATTTAAGTTTACTTTACTCAATCTTATTCCAAATTTTGAGAGTCGTAAAGGCTAAAAACCTCTGTCTTAAGGTCAAGATTCTACATTTTTCCTTAAGGTTTTCAATTCCTTGCTAGTTTTAACTGCAACTCAACTTCACAATACTCATGCAAACCTACTCATACAAACAGACTCATGCAATTCGAGGGCTTTTTTTGCTCTCTGTTCTATCATCGCTTGAATTTTTCTCCCTGCCTAGATGCTGGGATGCGAGATAACCGAACCCCATCGCCGTATTCGCTGCACTTACCATTTAAAATATTTCTTGACATTTATTATAAAGCATGATATGCAAATTATGCTATGAGCGAGTAAGATGTGTGACATGACTCCGACTAGAAAAAGTGGCTGTTGGGCATTTAAATTGTAAATTTCAATACCATATTCCCCTCTCCCCCTC
>NZ_CAWPRX010000128.1:0-7392 GCF_963890365.1 Tychonema sp. LEGE 07196
GAGTTGTCAAAAAGCCTGTCTCAAAATTTCGCTCTAAACAAGTTAAGCATAGAGGTACTGGAATCATCATGAATCCTCCTGTATTTATTGTTTTAAGCACTGCATAGCCCTTAACTGAACCGTATTGAACTGTCATATTGTTTCCGGTTACATCGTCAGGTGATTTAACCGCAGAGTACACAGAGTACACAGAGTCCGAGAATATATATCTGAATCATTCCGATGCTACCGGATTTGATATCAATTGACTATTCCGATTGTTTGTTGACAGACAATTTAAATCCAAATTAGATCGCCAGCATTGTCCACTGCATTAACTGCTGCCACTCAGCAGATTGAGCTAATAAATCCGCATCGAATTCATTCCCCGCATCCCGCGAAAATTCGGCAAAACATTCCGCCCAATTAATTACTGTTTCTACAGGCAAATAAGGCGTATAATTCCAAGAACGCTGCAAAAATTCTACCATTTCAACAGAATGCCCGGTGCGGTGCAAATACCAAGCAATCCAAACTAAGGTACTGTACTTAATTTGCTTTTCCAATAAACGTATTTTATCGGGCAATTCGGGGCGGGCAAAAAAATTGTCCGTGACGGCGGCGAGGGATTTAGCCTGCGGTAAACCTTTGTACATGGCGCTTTGTTCGTGCTGGCGGTAGCAAACAGTTATTTGCTGCAGCCAATCTGCTTCGCATCCCATTAAGGCTAAACGCAGCACTAAATCTGTATCTTCTGCTGGGGGAAATCGAGGGTCAAATCCGCCGGCGCGCTCTAACCAATGGCGGCGAAATACCATCGCGCTAGGTAATACTGGTTTCCACCGCAGCCACATTTCTAAGTCTAATTTAGGGACGTTTTGCCAGGGTTTTACATCTTTTATGGGTTCACCTATACTGTTGACTTGACGCCAGCCACTGTGGACTATTCCTAGATTTGGTTGCGCTGCAAATACAGCCATTTGTGCTGCTAATTTGTGGGGTAAAAAGTAGTCATCTGCATCAAGAAAGGCGATGAATTCTCCTCGGGCTAGCTCAATACCGCGATTTCGGGCGATGGAAACTCCTTGATTTTGTTGGTGAATGTAACGAATTCGATCGCCATATTGCTCCAAAATTAATCTGGTGTCGTCTCGGGAACCGTCGTCTACTACAATAATTTCCCAGTCTGTATAGGTTTGGTGCAGCACGCTATCTACGGCTTGGCAGATGTAAGCTGCACAGTTGTAAGCCGGAATTACCACGCTTACCTGCGGGGTTCGATCGCTCATAGTTAAAATATTAAGTTTGATGGATTATAGCAATTCCAGCGAAAAATAAGGTATTGATTCCTCAATCCCTCAATCCCTCAATCTCTGATGATGTTAACCGCAGATTTCAAGGGTACAAACACTGATGGACGCAGATACATTCAATCTTGTTTGCGATTGAGTGCAACTCAAGTCTCATGACTGATGACTGTCACGGTTGAGAGCTTGCTTGCGGCCTAAATGCTTGTAAAGTGCGCCCGAGGCTGATCCGCGCGATCGGCAGCGATACTTTTTAAGCAGAATTTTGGTTTAAGAATTTGCTAAGGTAAGTTGGTGCGAATTGAGTAAATCGTGGTGGCGCGTGGCTAAAGGGCTGCGATCGCCTTTTGCCTTCAAATACTTATCAGCTATTTGCACAACCTGTTCTGGACTCGCCGGCTTGCTCAAAAAATCGGAAGCACCTGTTAATTTTGCTCGCGTGCGGTCAATTATACTGGCTTGACCTGTCAAAAATACGATCGGAGTTTCGCGAAAAGCCGGTGTTTTTCGCAAAAAATTGCACAAAGCAAAGCCGCTTGTATTCGGCATCACTAAGTCCATAAAAATTAAATCAGGCTTGTGTTTGGCAATAATGCCCACTCCCTGCATCGGGTCTTGAATTTTTAGGACTCGATACCCTGCCGGCAATAAAATTTGCTCTAAAAATTCGCAGACTGTGGGACTGTCATCGATACAAGCAATCAAAGGGCGACCGGGGCGGGCGATCGCTGCGGCAAGGCGCCACTGTTCGATCGGCGATGGCAAATCTGGTACTGTGCGGAAATTTACTAAACCTTGCTTGATGTAATTAACTAAAGCGCGAGTTGCCACTGTGACGCACTGTTTTTTCTTAAATGCAATATCCCAAAGAGTATTTTCGCCGTTAAAGACGTTAGCCAAAGCCATCAAAGAATTAGAACTAAATCGATTTTTCTGCAATTCGGCGGACGCTTTTAAAAGCGGTGCTTGTTCTGGATCTACCAGCCACAGACCCATTGCTTTCCACTGCTGCCAAATTTGTTCTGTAGAACACAAAATTTGCTCTACTTCCGTTACGGACAGCATCAAAGTAGAGATAACTTTAGAAAAATATTTTGAAGAGGGACGCCACTCCCGGCGCAAACCCGATTGACCGATCAGAGCAAAGAACACTTCGGAAATGCTGCTGCGGACGATCGCCTTAGCTTGTTCCAGACTCATTTCGCTGTCTGCTATCCCTCGTTGAAGCAGTTGATATTCCCAAAGTTCCCCAGCATCGAGGTCTCTAAGATCGACTTGAAAGTTGCGACAGTGTTGCCCGATCGCCCTGTACCAGCGCCTCGCCCTGTGCGATCCTCCTGTGGCATAAACCAAACAACCCTGAAAAAAGTAAAGTTGCCACTGTTGTTCCCCTTGTTCTAACAGGAGTTTCCCAGTTGCTTGTTTTTGGCCGAGCACGGCCATAGTATGGGACAACATTTTGTATCCGATTGCGGTAGCAGACATATCAACTCGCATCCCCTGTACTCTGTTTGTACCATTATATAGCTGCTGAGTTGTGAACAATAACAGTAATATTACTGAATTTTATTCATTTAAAAAAACTTGGTGCTGCGAATTTAACCGCATCATATCATGTCAGATCGATGACCATAACCAAAACGAATATGTGCCGACAAGAGTACGCAACCGATCGAGCGTACTCTTGCACCGATCCAATTTTGTTGTTATCAATACACCATACCCAGGATCGGGTCGGGGTATCAATCCCCTAGAATAATGCAACTCCTTTGCCCTGATTGGAAACCCTTAATTCATCAGCCATTTTCAATTGTTCAATTTCAAACTTGGAGGGCGACTTGTCCGAGGAGCGTAGCCGAAGGAAGTCGAAGTATTTCAAATGGTATGATTCCCCTCTGGAGTGTTCGCCATGAGGGTGCAAAGCCTCTCGTTCGCACTAATTAATAGCTAAAATTATGCTGATAACTAAAAATTAATTTTCCTCGTTATCCTTGGGAGGTACTGGATCGTAACCCCCAGGATGAAAAGGATGACAGCGCAAAATCCGCTTAACGGCCATTGAACTGCCGCGGAGTGTCCCAAATTTTTCTATGGCTTCGATCGCGTATTGCGAACAAGTGGGCTGAAACCTACAGGCGTTAGGCAAGTAAGGAGAAATCACCATTTTGTAGCATCGAATTAATCCGATCGGCAATGCTTTCACAATTTTTACCTCAGCGCTGGATTAAGTTAATCGCAAAATCTTGTCCCATACCGCTGAAAGCTAGGTTAATCAACAAAATCCCCAGCGGTTTCCGCAATCGAGCTTGCTTGAGTTCCCCGACATCTACAACTTCAAATCCGATTTTTTGCGCGAGATTAGTGACAATTTTCTTGGCATCTATATTGTGTCCGCAAATAAAAGCGGTTGCTGTTTGCGAACAGAAGTGCAAACTTTTCAAACAGCTTGCGCCAATGTTGTTAAAAGCTTTCACAACTTGCGATCCGATCGCCCATTTGGCAATTTCTTCTGCCGCCGAAGTTGTGTGTCCGATTGTCAGTCCCGCAGCAAGTCCAGCGGGTGTGAGTTCGATCGGATTTGTAGCGTTAATAATAATTTTGCCAGTCAAATCTCCCGCAGCGGCGATCGCCTCTTGCGTGCCATTCCAAGGCGTTGCTAAGATCAAAAATTGACCGTGACTTGCAGATTCTACAAGGCTAGCGGCTCGTGCATTTCCTCTTGTAGCAGCTACAGCAGACTGTACTTTTGCGCTCTGCGGATCTCTGACACCAAATACAATCGAGTGACCTTTTTGACTTAAAATTTGTCCCAGAGTTCCGCCAACATTTCCCGCGCCAATTATACCTATTTTCATTTTTACCTCTTGGATAACTAAAGCACAATTTGAGGAGACAATATGGTACTTGTTTCTGAGGAAGCTACTTGACCGATACCTAAGAATTTACCATTTGTATCGTAAACTTGCAAGGGATAGGGAGGTTGGGGTATTAAGTTTGCGGGGGAATTGTTCTGTGTTTCCTGCGGTGTTATTGTTTCGGGAATGGGGAGGCGCTGTCCTTGAAACCAGCGTTTGGTATATTCAGGAGAAAGGACGATCGCGCCTAGGTGTCCCAAAACCACCGAGGGCAAAATCGGGCTGAATGTATTCTCCTGTATTTGCTGTTCCAATTGTGCAAAAGTGAGACTTTGGTCGATCGAGAAACCGCTGCTTTCGGTACGAGTCAAACAAGCCAAAGTACCGCCTGCATTCAACAGTGCACCCAAGTCCCGCGCGATCGCCCGAATGTAAGTACCTGGCCCGCAGGCGATCGACAAATCCAACTCAGGAAAATCCCCCGGCCGCCAATCCAAGATTTCCAGCCTAAAAACTTCAACATTTCTAGCAGCAACTTCCAGAGTTTCGCCTTTTCTAGCTAACTCATAAAGACGTTTTCCTCCCACCTGAACCGCACTAAAATTCGGCGGAAACTGCTCAATTTTTCCCACAAAATTCGGCAGTGCAGCTTGGACTTTTTCTAAACTCAAATCCGGTACAGGTTGAGAATGGATGATTTCTCCTTCTAAATCGTCTGTAGCGGTACTTAAACCAAAGCGAATCGTACCTCGGTAAGCTTTCTGGTGTTGGAGAAATTGCAGCAGTCTGGTTGCTTTACCCAGGGCGATCGGCAAAACGCCAGTCACTGCAGGATCGAGGGTTCCTCCGTGTCCGACTCGCTTGAGTTGCAATATTCGGCGCACTCGCCCCACGCAGTCGTGAGATGTCATTCCCGCAGGTTTGTTAAGATTGAGAAAACCGTCAGTAGTCATTAGTTATTAGTTATTAGTTATTAGTTATTAGTTATTAGTCAGTTGTTAGTTGGTAGGGGCGGTGGATGGTGCGGGCCCGCCCTCTTAGTTGTTAGTCGTTATTCATTTTACCCTGATAAAAGTCAAAGAATTGTTATTAATTATTAGCATTTTGTACGGCGGGTTTAGCTAAGTATATCTGATAAAAACGACCAAAAAAAGCGAGATTTGCCTTCATTTGTCAGCAGTAAAAAAATCAGTAATTATTAGCATTCTGTACGGCGGGTTTAGCTAACAATATATAATGCAAACAGCTAGAAAAAAGGCAAAACCTGCCCTCTAAGTCATCATTCATCATTCATCATTCATCATTCACCATTCATCAGTCATCCGTCATTGGTCAGAAGTAAGTTCGGCAACGAATTGTTAAAAAGTTTCAGGAATGGATGGAAGAAGGTAGAAGGAAGTTGAAAACTTTTGAGATGTCTTGGTTACTGACAACGCCCAAGCCTTACCTGAGTTGAAAACTTCAACATTAAAAACTTCAGACTCAAAAGTACCCGCAAGCTCAATTCCCAATTACCGATTCCCGATTCCCGATTCCCAATTAAAAAATAAAGTCCGCCCTAGGGATAGAAGCAACTCCCAATACAGTAGCCAGAATTTCCTTGCTGCTTGTAATTTGAATAATTGTACTCGTCGAAGTTCCAGAGCCAGCGAAAATATTGAGTTCGCCAAAGGTGAGGCCGGCACTCAAGCGAATTTTATCAGTACCAACAGTAAAATCGGTAATCACATCGCCATCTGCAAAACGCCCGATCGCAAAAGTATCATTTCCAGCGCCGCCAGTTAAAGTATCTCTGCCGCTATCGCCCGACAAACAATCATCGCCTATACCGCCAAACAGCGAGTCGTCACCATTACCCCCAAACAGGGTATCATCGCCCGCGCCGCCCAACAAAGTATCGCTGTCTTGGTTGCCAAACAGCAAATCATTGCCCTCGTCGCCGCTTACCGAGTCAGCACCTTTGCCGCCGTAGACAGTATCGTCGCCGGCGTTGCCAAAAACACTGTCGCGGGCTGAACCGCCAAACAGCAAATCATTGCCCGCGTCGCCTGTAATTGAGTCGTCGCCGTCGCCGCCGTAGAGGGAATCGTTTCCCCCCAAGCCAAAGATGCTGTCAGCCCCGCCTAAACCGAATATCAAGTCAGCGCCCCCAGTACCGCTGAGGGAGTCGGGGCCGCTGGTGCCATTCTTAGCCTTTACTGATCCTCCGGGGCTGGTACCACCGCTGGAGGGGGTTGGAGTTGTGATGATGATAATGTTAGGTACTGCTGATGGCATGATTTGGCACAATGGTAGAAATTTGCCATTCTAACTTAGCTTAAAAGCCGGAGTTATCACCTCGTCAACCGCCGAAATGAGAAATATCGATCGCACCTGCGACAGCATAAGATTCGCACAAAAAGCCCTGCACCGTGGAGCCGTCCTCCAACATTAGCGTACCGATTCCCAGCGGCCGCTTAATTTGAGCGACAAATCGACCCAAAGTTGCGATCGACAATTCCCAAACTTCCACGTTGGTAAAAGCAGCGGGAACCCCCCGCGATCCTGCGGTATCGGTATTTAGAGTATTTTTGGGTGCGATCGGTCTTCTTTGGTTATTGGAGAGGGGATGGGGCGATCGCTATTTGATTATTAACAGATTTAGGGTGCATCACCTGGGACAGATAGTTCGGGCAAAAAATGCCAAAGTGACGCACCATGCAAAATATTTAATTAATAAATAAATAGAGTGACCGCAGATAACAGACAGATAAACGCAGATAACTTCAAGAGAGCAGAGTGCATGAGTGCAAGAGGTTTCATAATTTTTTATTAAATCGCACTTCTGAACTTCTATCTCAACGATCGCATAAAAGCATTCAGCGCATCATATTGATCTGCCATCCGCGAATAAAACTCGATCGCCAGAACTTACCCATTAGACCAAAGAAACCCGGTTTTTTAGCTAATCTGTGGACTACAACGAAAAATTTTCGTAAAAAACCCGGTTTCTGACCACCCGTGCGTAAGTTCTAATACAAAAATGGGATTTTCCCCAAACAAAAAGCGCCCCTATTTCTAGGAGCGCTTTTTGTAATCTCAGACTAAAACTTAGCCGTTGATAGAAGGAGCAACCATTGCTACGGGAGTTGTATCAGCAGCAGCCAAGTCAAGCGGGAAGTTGTGAGCGTTGCGCTCGTGCATTACTTCCATACCCAAGTTAGCGCGGTTGATCACATCAGCCCAGGTATTGATACCACGACCTTGAGAGT
>NZ_CAWPRX010000129.1:0-7317 GCF_963890365.1 Tychonema sp. LEGE 07196
GGAAATGGTAGCGGAAGCTTCTGGTTGTAAGTCATTGGTATATATAGCTTCCAGCGCTTCCCGTTTAGCTTCCACTTGCTCCTCGGAAGCTGCCAAAATTGCCTCAGCTTCCCTCTTCCTGGTTTCCTCACTAACATAGACTGAGGTACTGATTTCGTGGACTACATCGCTATCAATGGCCGCCTGCTTTAATGCCTCGAATTCCTCAATCTTCGCCAATTTCAGGGCAGAGCGACGGGCTTCAAAGCAGCAGGCAAAACCAGACACCAGGGCGATGCCTTGCATGAAATTGTGCAGAGGGATTCTACGCGAGAAAACGAACGGAGGAGCCAACCACAAGCAAACGCCAGAAACCGACAGAACTGAAACTTTCAGAAGCGACATAGCATCACCCCCACACCGACCAAGGCAGCAATTGTACTTACTATCAGCCGGAAGCGCAATTCCATTAAGTCGATTTTCAGCAACCTTACAAGAGCGTCATCAACTACCCACGCAGTAGCGCTGATGATAAGCTTGAGCGCAAAAAGTGCTTGCACAAAATACAGAAGTGAGAGATGCAGCGATGCCAACCAACATAGGAAGCTGGAGGCAATCGCAGTCAACACAAAGTTGTTGGTGAGTGCGATCGCTTTTATCATTCTGCCGAGCCTCCCAGAAGTTTAGCCTTGATAGCTTCAATCCGTTCTGTAGCCTTGCTCTCAGCTTTTTCAAGTCCTACCCCTAGTCGAGCATATCCTGGTCGCAACCCGTGCAACTTTTTAGCCAGTTTGAAATCAGCTTGCTTCTTGGTCAATTCGTTGGTGGCAACTGCAACCTCATACCCTCGATGCGCCTTGTGAACTTTAGCATCGGCAACCTCAACGGCAGACATCGCTTTGTAGGCTTTTTTCGTGTGCCGTGCGTCCTCTGTTTTCTGTTTGGATTCAGCTTTCAGGGCATCAGCTTCCTCCTTGGTGAAGTAGCGGGGGGCATCAAGTACAGGAATAGAGCGGATACTGCTGAATTTACCAGGATTTAGAGGTGTTATTACGCTTGCATCCGTTGCTTTGCTGAGTACCTCGCTCTTGCTGCTAATAGCTTCTGAGCTATCGCCGCCAAATAGCCGGGTCATGGTTCCCATTATTTTGCTCCGATTTGAATGTTTACGCGGACTGGAGGGAAAAGATTTAAAGGGTTGATTTGTCGCCACAGGGACATCGCCAGCACAAACACTCCCGCCGATGCGAGTACGAGCGCGATAAGTTGCCCGAAATCAACCCAGTCTAGAAAGTTAGTAGAATTTTGGCGGCTGAAACCGCACACAGGAAATGAACCGTCGTTAGTCCAGTCAAGAGTGTCTACACTGTCTACAGCAGAACTGTCTACACGAAGCAAGTCAGATGTCGTGTCTACAGCACTGTCTACAACGTCTACAGTGCCTAATGATTTGTCTAGCAGGTTGTCTAGTGTCTGGCCATCAACCAGGTACAGCTCGAGCAGTGCTTCCCACGTAGAAGTTTTTGAAAGCTTGCCGAACTGCCGAGCGTCTTCATTGGTAAACCCACAATCAAAGGCGATCGCCTTGAGTCGGTCAATACGACGGTAGCTAACGAGAGGGTTAGCCATACTTGACCTCGCGCATTAGGGTAGAAGCTTCCTGCAAATGGGAATGGGTAAACGCGAGGCACGCGGGTACGTATTCGTAGTAAGCATCCAAAAGTAAACTGGCACGAAAAATATAAGAATCGTCTCGCTCAGACTCAGCAGGAGATTCTATTAAATACGTGTCCAGGCATTCCAAAAAAATTTCTCGGTGTCGGGCGTTGGTTAGCTCATCCACACTCAAATTAACGAGCGAGAGAATTCGAGCAAACGTTTTGGCGTCTATGACAATTTTGTCGCTTGACTCAAACGTAAAGAGTTGCGATCGCCCGCAAGGACAATCGTCTGGATGTGGCATTATAATTAGGCTCCAAGCGTTGGGATAAAACGTTTGGGGAAGTCGTAGTTAATCAGGTGGTGGTACACCGGGTTAACCGCGCATATCAAATCTTCCTTAAACTTACGATCGCAGCTTCCTATCGACTTGTCAAGCAAATAATTAAAAGTTTTGTAAAGAAGCCCCAGACAGTCCAGGGCACAAAATCCTAATTTCCCCAAAGGCTTTACTCCTCCATCATCTCTAAAATTGCCTCAATGTCTGCAAGCGAAGCCGTAGACTTTTTACGCTTAGCTTTTAACCGATTGAGCAAATCAGCCGCTTCTGGTAAATCACGGGCAGACGGTGAATTTTGTTTCAAGTCAGAGAGTTGAGCCTCAATTTCCCCCCGATCAGCGCGTTCTGTTTCAAGTTGTGATCGCAGTTGTGCAATCTCTCTCTTTGCCGCTTCATGCCTATCCTCAAGCTCGTCATAATTTGATTCGAGCATACTAATCTGAAAATGAGCGTCGGCCAAGGCTTCTTCTGGAGTGAAGCCATAGATTTGAGCGTGTTTTTTTGCTTCCTCTGGAGTAGTGAGAGCATGACTAACCGTTTCCATAATCGGGAAAACGTCGCTCTCTGGCTGTTCTATCGTTTCAATCTTATCACTGCTTACCGTTTCCATAATCGGCAAAGACTCAGTGTTAGCCGTTTCCATAAATGGCTGATTACCTTCTGCTAGCGCTTCCAAATAATCGTTGCGACTCATCCCTGCTTTCTCTGCTGTAGCAGCCAGCCACTGCCAAGCGTCATCGGTGAGGTTAACCGATCGCACCTTGCGGGGAGCTTCTGATTTAGGTGCAAATTTACCAGCCGTGTTTCTTGCTTTGTTACTCATTGCCGTTTCCATAAATGGTTGATATCTCTATCTAACCATTTCCATAAATGGTTGTCAAGGGGTTTAGACCAACCATTTCTATAAACGGTTTAATGCCCTTCCGGGCGGGATTACGGCTATTTTTCAAATTTCCGTATTAAGCTTGTACACTCCGGGCTAGATTTCTAGCGGAAATTTGAAAAATCCCGTTAGAAGTTAGACGGGGATAGCCACATTTCCCAGCCTAAAGCCTAAACCCATTGGAGTTACATCAGGATAGTCAAATATCCTGACTTAGAACCTAGAGTCTTTATTGGCACAGTAATTTAAAGAAACTGGCACAGTCATTAGGTAGGGAGTGGCACAGACGATTGGCACACCCCCACTAGCGCATTCTTATCAAGTCAAGGATGCTGTCTTCTGATGCACAAGCTCAGTAATGCGGTCACGAACTAGCTCATCTTGGCTTTCCAACCAGTCAGCGATAACAGCCACATCGTATTTAGTTCCTGGAGCGTTCCATCCGTACATCTGGGTAAGTAAGTTTTGCAATTGGGCAGGGTAGTATTCGGGCCACCAGACCAAAGCAATATCGCAAAGTTTTTCAGCATCTTCTGAACTAACTTTTGTAGTACAGCTCATCATTAGCGATGGTGAATTTTGAACAGCGGGGGTTTTTGTATCCCCATTATCCCCAATGTCAATTAAACCCTTGTCTGGTAAGGCTTCAAGAGTGGGGATAGGGTTATCCCCAATGTATCCCCATTTATCCCCATTTAATGGTTCCGAATGGGGAGAATGGGGATAAGGTAAATTGTTATTGGGGATATCTTTAACGCTCTCTGTGACTTGATTAGAGGCTAATGGGGATAATGGGGAGTGGGGAGAGATAGTAAATGAAATATTGCGTCCTTTAGTTGTAACCTCCCCATACTTCATCACGACTAATTCTTCCAGCCACTCCCGTATTTGTTGCCCTGTTGGTCGATGTTTTGAATCAAAAGCTTTACTGATGTCCCGTCCTGAAATCGTCCCCCCTTTCCGCTCTGCCAGCAAAACAACTTTTGCCAAACTTGGAGCCAGGGCTTGGCGATCGGAAAATTCAGCATAGAGGCTAGCAATTTGGTCAGAGCTGAATTTGACAAACTTTATCGCCGCTTCCACCGCAGTTTTAGGAATTGAGCAGCTAACCTCCACACCGTTGAAAGCGCAGGTGAGGGCGTAGATGATAGCGGCCATCTTGCCGACTTTTTCAGGCATTTTGCCAACCATTGCGCGGATACCTTGTTTTGGTTCTGCAAACCGCCTGTCTTCCATTGCGTTGTAGAAAGCGGTGAAAAGCCTTTTAGCGTCAGGGCTGAGCTCCATTTTTAAAGCAGGCAAAGAGTCTATTTTGAGGTAAAGCGCTGCGAGCATCGGCGTGATATCAAAACCGCCACTATCCTCTTCTGAGAGCTTAGATGCAGCCAACGGCTGAAAAACGAAGTCAAAGCGGGCAAATTTCCCATTAGCGTCACTGCAATCTTTAAGCAAAGCGGCCAAAATATCGGGCTGGATGGTGCCAAAAACACTCAGCAACAGCCCGTCTAAATCTGCTTTAGTACCCGTTGCTCGCAGAACTGTGCTACCTGTGCCGTTCCAGAATTCGAGCAAGTCCTCATCATCACTCCCCTTACCCCCTCGATATTGGTTCGCCGACTTAAACAGGCTGGCAAGTTCATCGCAGCGATACATTAAGGCTTGGTCGGGGAACTCAGCAACTTGGTACAAAATGCCTTCGCCTGTGGACTTAGAAAACGAGTAGAGCCTGGGTCGAGGTTCTTTAGGTGGTAATCCCTTGTTTTCCCCTTTGGCTGTCTTCCACTGCCTGTATTCTTCCTCATAGTCTGCGAGGGCTTTCTGATATTCCTTCCGAGCCTTATCCCGTAGTGATTGCATCGGTCGGTCTATCATTGCCCGCATGATGGGAGACTTTTTTTGGGATGACTCAGCAACGATGCCGGCGAAATAGTTGGGAGTGCAGCGGTAATCAGTATCGCGCCGGAGCAAAACTTCTGAGCCGACCTTGAACAAGCTTGAAACTTGGGTGAGGAGCGCAGCTAGATAGCACTCAGTTTTTAGGTTGAGTTTTACCGCTAGTTTTTCAATGGGTGCCGCTAGCCCAGGGGGGAGAATTTCGGATAATTCAATCTGTGATTTTTGGGCAGAGAGCAGGCGGGCAACTTCGGCTGCTGTGTCTTCTTGCTCCAATTCTTGTTCTAGCTCTTGCTCGCGAGTACGATAAATTTTCTGAACTTCTGCCGGAGTAATTCGGTAGGTCTGAGCCAGCTCTGAAAATTTAAGTTGAAGCTGCGACCTTCTCAAGTCGGAGTCGAGCAGTTCATCAATTTTGACCGCGAGGTCAGAGAGGTTGGGGGCTTCAAATTTTGAATGAGTAACAACTTTTTGCGCCTGCCGGGGAGTTTCAAAAGTTTTCTTGTCTCCGATCGCCGCTTTGATATCCTCAGCAGTTAGCTTGTGATGTTCCACCCAGTCGGCAATATCTAGCCCTTTGCTTTCGGGTAGGTTTTCCCAGGCTTTAGATTCAGGGAAAGGATAAAGCCACAGCGCGCCGGGGAATTCTTGATGCAATAGCTCAGCGTGTTTGATTCCTGGTTTATCGCGATCGGGGACAATAACGACTGTCGCGCCCTCTAAATCGCTTGTGTCAGTGTTTCGCCACTTACTAGAACCACCAATGTTGCAGGTAGCGACCAAACCCAAACCCCAAAGTATATCGGCGCAGGATTCCCCCTCAACGATGAAAATAAGCTCGTTATTTGCGATCGCTTTTCTGACATCGGCGTAGCGGTAAATGGGGATATTCTCACGCGCTATCCCTTCAGTACCTCCTATCCAGCCCATCTGTCGCGAACTCTTGCACTTACCCCAACTCATTTGAGTCCAATTAGCCTTAGTACCCTTACCGTCATCAAACCGGACAACGCGGACGAGGGGGGAGCCGTCACGGGCCGGATAATACCAGTCACGAGTGCCACGCGGGCGAATAGCTTTTTTTTGTTGGATAGGAGCGTAGTAAGTTTTGCCATCCTTATCGGCTTTCGATGTCGCTTCCCAGCCCGTAGCGGGTGGCTGTTCGCGGTTACATACTGAAAGCTCGCCGATGAAGTAGCACCAGTCTGGTTTGCCACAGTGGGGGCAAGGACTGGTTTTGGATGCACGAAGAAGTGCACGGCTTGTGGTTTGTCCGTTATCTGCGCTATTATTCATTTGAGTTATTATTCATGGCCCCTCCGGGCCGGAGTTCCAAAAGCTGCTGAGTGGTTCCAATTACACAGCAGTTTTTGGCTTTACATTGAAATTTTTAAAAATTAGGCACAAAGGGAACCTGCCTTCGCTCATCAGAAGAAGGATGAGTAAAAGCCAGTCTTTCCCATGCGTGCAAAATGAGTGTCCAGCTTAATCTATGATTCGGTGTGTTGCTTGCTGCTCGCTGTGACCTCACGGTGCCACCTGCTTACCGGGTACTGCCTACACCCCGCCTTCCCTACAACCTACCTTGAGAGAATTCCCAGATTCATCAGTCAGAGACTGTAACAAAACTGCCTACTCTTTTCTTGCTCAAGACATCTCATGGGTTGCCTACCGGATTAATCCTGGTTGCCCAGAAGTCGGACTCCACCAAATATTTACAACAGATATCTGATTTTAGGGTCAGTGCGATCGCATCTGACACCCTACTTGTGAAAATTTTCACCAAAAATACTGCTTTGACGCCGTTTATAGAAACGGTTGGAATCAGGATAAGGCAGTTCAGCAGAAGCGTCGTAACCCGGCAAAACAAAATCTTCTCCCTCAGTATGAAAAGCAATATGAGTGGGAAGCCGACCTTCATTGCAGTCCATATATTCCACTACTCGAAGAATTTGAGCAACATAACTAATGGGAATGCGTACCAGCTTTGTTGCTCCTCCATGCCACTTATGGGGACGCCCCGCCCCAAGCCTATTTCCACCATGTTTACGTTTCGTAATCAAATTTTTACTCCTATAAATTACAAAATCAAAAATCTGTGAAACCTTTTCTTAGCATCCCTCCTAAGTATTATATTTTTTACTTTTACTTTAGGTTATACCGGGTATTACTCAGACCCGGTTGCCTGCGGCGCCTTAAACTCTAAATGTCGCGGCCGGGGGAGGGGAGGCCACAAGAGCTGCCCCCCCCCGGCCCACGTTTTCACCCTCCTTCTGTACTAAATTTTTTGAGCAATTCCTCAAGCCGCTTTTTGCCTTCAGAGAATTTACGTCCCTTTTTGCCCAGGATGTTTTCTATAATCCAGGTTGCAGTTTTCCCCTCAACTTGTGCCGCTTCCACCTTCCACCAAAGCTGTAAATCACTAGCATCAGACTCGGAAATGGTAGCGGAAGCTTCTGGTTGTAAGTCATTGGTATATATAGCTTCCAGCGCTTCCCGTTTAGCTTCCACTTGCTCCTCGGAAGCTGCCAAAATTGCCTCAGCTTCCCTCTTCCTGGTTTCC
>NZ_CAWPRX010000130.1:0-7242 GCF_963890365.1 Tychonema sp. LEGE 07196
ATGCTGGCGGCACAACTACACTCAATGGCGATGTCAAGACAACCGGCAGTCAAACTTATGGAGATGCTGTCACAATTACCAAGAATCCGACTCTTACAGGGAACGGCATTACTTTCAACAATACTGTGGATGGCACCAGCGATTTGACTGCGAACGCGGTGAGCGGTAGTGTTACATTCAATGGTGGAGTTGGCAATACCGCAACATTAGAAAATATTACAGTTAATAGTACAGGAACAACTGCATTTAATGCCGTCAAGGCTGCTAGCGTCACCACTAACGCTGGCGGCACAACTCAACTGAATGGCAATGTGACAACTACGGGAAGTCAAACTTATGGAGATGCTGTCACTGTTGCCAATAATCTGATTATTTCAGGTGACAATCTTACTTTTAATGATACAGTTAACGGCAGTAGCGAGTTGACTGTGAATGGGGATACCGGTAATGTTACATTTAATGGTGCAGTTGGCAATGCTAATTCTTTAAGTAAGTTGCAAATTAGCGGAAAAAATATCAATGCAAATTCTGCGATTAACGTAGCTGGCAATATTGGAATTTCGGCTGATACTATCAATCTGCAAGGAACTTTGACTACTACCAATAACGGTACGCTAATAATTAGCAATACGGGCAATCTAAATATTTTAAATAATCTGAACTTAGACGGTGCATTTAATCAAAATGGCGCGGGAAGCGTTGCCCTGAGCGGAAATATTACCACAACTAATGACAACATTAGTTTTAGTGGGCCGGTGACATTAAATACTCCTGTAAATTTTACACTCGGAGATGCAACTATTGCTTTCGGTTCTAGTTTATCGGCCGGTAGTAACCCGCTGACTTTAACTGCCGGTGAAATTGATTTTTCAGGTAAGGTTTCTGGTACGGGCGCGCTAACGCTGCAACCAGCAACAGCCGGCCAAAATATTGTGGTTGGCGGAACTGATAACAATACTACCGCTTTAGATTTGACGGGATCGGAACTTAATTTTATTCAAAATGGGTTTAGCTCGATCGCGATCGGGCGATCGGATAGCACCGCCAAGGTTAGTATACCTAATAATCTCACATTTTTAGACCCCGTAACTATTCAAGGGGGAACTGGGACGATCGCACTTGATGGCACTCTGACGGGCAATGACAACAGCAGTATCGCCCTCAACGCTTCCACAATTAATTTAAATTCTGGCATCAATACCAATAAAAACCCGATCGTCCTTAACGGCACCATCCAACTCGGAAACGATATTAATCTCAGTACCGGCGGCGGAGATATTAAGATAGTTGGTGCGATCGACGGCAATCATTTGTTAAACTTAGATGCAGCTACAGGCAATGTGCTGGTGCAAGGAAATATCGGCGGAACAGCACCACTTTCTGTTTTGAATGTTACCGCAAAGCAAGCGGAATTGACAGGTAATATTGCGAGCAATTCGGGTTTTAATATTGCTGCTGACAGCACTAAATTGGGTGGCAATGTTACTACCAATAATGGCAATATCAATATTAACGGTGTTCTCGGGTTGACGAAAGACGCGATATTGGGCACGGGTGGCGGAAATATTGCCTTTGGAGGTGCGATCGACAGTATTGATGTGGCCCGCAGCCTAAATCTGGATGCAGGTAGCGGCAGCATCACTTTCAGCGCAGCAGTCGGCGCCACTGGACAGTTAGCAAATGTTGCGATCAAAAATGCTGGCGACGTAACAGCCAACTCGACAATTAATGTGCAAAGCTTGCAAATAAATAGCGCGGGAAATATCAATTTATTGGGCAATGTTACTGCTTCAAATGCTGGAAATGGAGGGACGATCGAGCTTTTGAACCCGCAGGGAAAAGTGAATGCTCAAGATTTGAATACAGCGGGAAATACGGGCGGGAACATCACCGTTAAAGCTTTAAATTCAATTACGGCGGGACAAATTACCTCCTTCGGTACAGCGGGAAATGGCGGCAATGTGTTCTTAGATCCGATCGGCGATATTCAAGTAAAGTCGATCGATGCACAAGGCGGTACTGGCGGCACCGGTGGGAATGTGTTTATTGAATCGACAGGGGGATTTTTCCGCGCTACTGGTACTTTTTCCACCCCACTTTCGCCGACGGGATTTGCTAGCATTTCTACTGCTGGCGGTGCCGGTGGTGGCCAAATTACAATTGTGCACGCTGGGGGAGATGGAGGGTCGCCGATTCAACCGTTTGTCGTTGGAAATGCTGCTAGCAACGGTACGGCGGGCGCAATTACCACGGGACAATCTAGCATTACATCGCAGTCGTTTCCGCGTTCTAGTAGTGTGGGTAATATTGCGTTTTCGACTGACGACGCGATCGATCCCACGCCGACAACTCCGCCGACAATTCCGCCGACAATTCCGCCGACAATTCCGCCGACAATTCCGCCGACAACTCCGCCGACAATTCCGCCGACAACTCCGCAGATAATTCCGCAGATAATTCTGCCCACAACTCCGCAGATAATTCCGCCCACAACTCCGCCGACAATTCCGCCCACAACGGAAACTATTCCGCCGATAATTCCGCCGATAATTCCACCGATAATTCCGCCAACAACGGAAACAATTTCACCAACTATTCCACCAACTATTCCGCCGATAACGGAAACAATTCCACCAACTATTCCGCCGACAATTCCGCTGACAATTCCGCTGACAATTCCGCCGATAACGGAAACTATTCCACCAACTATTCCGCTGACAATTCCGCCGATAACGGAAACTATTCCACCAACTATTCCGCTGACAATTCCACCGACAACGCAAACAATTCCGCCGATTGTTGGGCTGACACCGCCGCTGCTGCAGTCGGTAGCAGTAAATTCGATCGACTTTAACGCATTACCACCCAGGACGATCGCACCCGTCGCCACACCAGCAACACCACTATCGCCCACAGCCACAGCAAAACCCGCACCGCAACCCTCAATCCCCGATCCAGAAGACTTGCAAGGCCGTCGCAAAACTCCACCGCTAGACAATCCCGGCGCTGCTGCCGATCGAATTTTAAAACTTGATTCGAGTATCATCAGTCAGTTGCCCCCGGCATACCGACCGGCAACAGTTTCCAGCAGGGAAACAGCGCCACCACTAACTCCTAATTCTTCTTTAGTTCTGGGATATGTTCCACCTCCCGATCGACTTTTTGAAGGTAACGACATAGAAAAAACAGTCTGGGGAATTGAACAAACAAGGAATCAAGAATTTGGACAATATCTGGGAGTAACAGCCAATCTTCCAGATCAAAAAGTCATGATTGCGACATTCCAACAAACTTTACAAAATATCGAACAGCAAACCGGCAAGCGGTCTGGTATCATCTACATAATCTCGCTAGCCGATCGACTGGAACTAATTTTAGTTCCCCCCGTGGGACGGCCGATTCACTACAGCGTCCCTGAAGCCAACAGAGCAGCTCTTTTCCCCTTTGTTCAGGAGTTGCAGGCTGAAATCACCAGTCCGGGAAAACGCGGTACTACCACTTATCTACGCGCCGCCCAGCAATTATATAAATGGGCGATCGCACCCCTAGACAAAGACTTAAAAAACTTAGGAATTCAGACATTGTTACTGTCAGTCGATCCCGGATTGAGGAGTATGCCCTTTGCCGCTTTGCACGACGGTAAAGGCTTCTTAATTGAAAAATACAGTTTCAGCCTCATTCCGAGTTTTAGCTTGACTAATAGCGATTATAAAGCAGTTACAGACGCCACAGTGCTAGCAATGGGAAGGTCAGAATTTGTTAACCAAAAACCCTTGCTCAGTGTGCCGATCGAATTACAGGCGATTTCCGCTCAGTGGCACGGGCCATCTTTCCTCAATTCGACTTTCACTTTAGATAATCTCAACTCCGAACACGCCAAAAGAGGATTTCGGATAGTTCACCTAGCAACCCACGCCGACTTCCAACCGGGAAAACCAAGCAATTCTTACATTCAACTGTGGAATTCCAAATTGCAGCTCGATCGCCTAGAAAGTTTAAATTGGCGCAATCCGCAGGTAGACTTATTAGTATTAAGTGCTTGTAGAACAGCCTTGGGCGATGGGGAAGCAGAGTTAGGTTTTGGAGGTTTAGCGGTAAAATCCGGCGCGAAATCTGCTTTAGGGAGTTTGTGGTATGTTGACGACGGAGGCACTTTGGCGCTGATGAGCGAATTTTACCACCAGTTGCGAGGAGCCACAACGAAGGCAGAAACTTTGCAACTTGCTCAACAGGCGATGATTGCTCATAAAGTTCGGATGGAAAACGGGCAGTTAGTAACAACAGCGGGCAAATTGAATTTACCGGCTGACTTACAACAAAACCAAGATTTTTCTCATCCTTACTACTGGAGCAGTTTCACCCTAATCGGCAGTCCTTGGTAAGAGGGAAAGTTCGGCAACGGATTATGTAACGGATGTAACGGATGTAACGGATGTAACGGATGTAACGGATGTAACGGATGTAACGGATGTAAGTCCGTCGGAAGATGGAAGTTCGGCAACGAGCAATGTACGGGATGTAACGGATGTAACGGATGTAACGGATGTAACGGATGTAAGTCCGTCGGAAGATGGAAGATGGAAGAAGTCAAGGGTAGGATGCGTCAGGAAAGGTGATTTTCAATTATCACTCCTCATTTCATTCTGACGCACCATTTATTCTTGCCATCAGAATCATATTTTTCCGATTACCAAATCATATTTTTCCGATTACCAAGCGAGTTAAAAGTTATCAAGAAGCAGAACCTCTTGGCCCTCCCTGTTTCACGTTAGGCGCTGCGGTTCCGTAATTGACGCGACAACCGATGTTTAACAAACTAGAACTGCATTCTAGAGGGACAATTTGCTGGTCGAGGAGAGCGCTGCAACTTACATACTGGTCGTTATTAGTATCTCTTACCATACATTCGATCGCCCTAGCGCCCGATCGACTCGCCCAACTCTTCATACCTGCGACTGCAATCATGTGCTGCCAGTAAAACCAAAACAGGAACACTCCAAACAGTACCGCCACTGCTAATCCTGCTTTAATCTTCCAACTGCCCAGGATATTTCCCAAGCTACTTTTTAAGTTTTCCGTCATAGAAATAGAGGTTTCGGAACTTATTTCTGGAGGTGGCAAATTTGTTTGTGTTGGTTCTGGGATTTCCGACATCACGTAGCTCCTCTGATTTTTGCGATTGGCTGGGAATTGCTGGAGGCGATGGCGCGCTCTTGCAAATTCTCTCAAATTTTAGCAAAACTCGTCTGTACTGGCAACCTCAAAAAGCAGTAGCGCCCCGGAAGTATGTATATTGTATCGAGCACGAGCGCGATTTCTATGCCTTTTGAGGTATTGCACAATTTGCGTTAGCGGAGCCCGCCCCTACGGGGGCTGCGCCAACGAAGAGGATCGGCTATTTTGCACCTAGGGAAATAGAATTGTTGCCTATGTTCTTTGAAAACGGCTGAATGAATCAGCTTTTTTTTTAACCGCAGAGGCCGCAGAGGCCGCAGAGAAAGAGCAAACAGAGATATATTGATTTTCACCAATCATTTATGGTTTCGATAGCAGTTCTAATAACTCAGATTCCGAAAGTAGTTTTACCCCCAAAGATTGAGCTTTTTCTAATTTAGAACCCGCATCTTCACCGACAACCACATAATCAGTTTTAGCACTCACAGAACCTGTGACTTTACCTCCAGCTTTGACAATCAAATCTTTGGCTTCATCTCGTTTCAGAGTGGGCAAAGTTCCAGTCAGCACAAAGGTTTTTCCAGCAAATTGTAAATTTATATCGGCTAAATTCTGACTTTTCACTTCGGAGTGCAATTGCAATCCCGCAGTTTTTAACCGTGCGATTAAACTTTGATTTGCCGGAACTCGAAACCACTGAGAAACCGATTGTGCAATTTCCGGCCCGATGCCGTACACGCCCTCAATCGCAGCGGCCGATACTGCGGCTAACTCTTCCACATTTGCAAACCTTTCTGTCAGCAATTGCGCGTTGACACTACCAACGTGGCGGATTCCCAAGCCGTAAAGTACCCGCGAATAAGGTTGATTTTTCGATTGGGCGATCGCACTTACCAACTTTTGGGCCAACTTCTTACCCATGCGTTCCAAACCCATCAATCTTTCCGCAGTCAAATCGTACAAATCCGCCGCAGAATTGAGCAGATTGCTATCAACCATCTGCTGCACCAACTTTTCCCCAACACCGTTAATATCCAGAGCATCCCGGCTGCAAAAATGAATCAGCGAACCCCTCAAAATTGCCGGACAAGATGTATTTATGCAGCGAGTAACCGCCTCCCCTTTTTCCCGAACCACAGGCTGGGCGCATTCGGGACAGCAACTAGGCATTTGGAAAAGTTGAGCATTTTGGGGGCGAAGTTCTGGCAAAACTCGCACAACTTCTGGTATAATCTCTCCAGCTTTTCTGACAATCACAGTATCGCCAATGTGGAGATTTAGCTCGGAAAGTCGATCGCTATTGTGGAGAGAAGCCCGCGAAACCGTGGTTCCAGCCAACTGCACCGGTTTGAGTTCCGCTACAGGTGTCAGAGCTCCGGTTCTTCCTACTTGTACGGTGACTCCTTCCACAATTGTAGGGACTTCGGCGGCCGGATACTTCAGGGCGATCGCCCAACGCGGAAATCGTTGAGTAAAACCCAATTGTTTTTGCAACAAAACCGGATTAATCTTAACAACAACCCCATCAGTCATGTAAGGCAAATTTCCCCGCTCCGTATCCCAAAATTCGTAATACTCCCGCACCTCATCCAAAGAATAGCAAACTTTGCGATTGGGATTCACCTTAAACCCCATTCTTCGCAACAACTCCAAAGATTCCCACTGCGTGTCACTCTCATTCCCCTCATCTAAATACAGAGTATAAGCAAAGAAATCCAACCGTCGCTTATCCACAACTTTAGAATCCAACTGTCGCAGCGTACCCGCCGCCGCATTCCGAGGATTAGCAAACAATTGTTCCCCCGCTTTTTCCCGTTCCCGATTAATTTCCTCAAACACAGCTAAAGACAAAAAAGCCTCTCCCCGCACTTCCACCACAGGCGGCGGATTATCTAAATTGAGTTTTAAAGGAATCGAGCGAATAGTCTTGACATTTTGAGTAATATCCTCTCCCGCAATCCCATCTCCCCGCGTCGCACCGCGAACTAAAATCCCATTTTCATAGGTTAAGGCCAAAGCAGAACCGTCAATTTTTAACTCGCAAACATAGGAAACCCCCCCCAGCCC
>NZ_CAWPRX010000131.1:0-70700 GCF_963890365.1 Tychonema sp. LEGE 07196
CAAGAATAATCTTGCTCCCTCCCCGCGGGAGGGGAGGGTTGGGGTGGGGTACTTTGGATTTTTGCAAGAGTTTTATTGAATTATCTGCGTCTATCTGTGTCTATCCGCTGGAAATCGGCAGTTAACAGATCGAATATTTATGCCGATCGAGTTTAGCTTCAGCGGATATCGTATTGCTTTAAGATTAATTAGCCACAAAAAGTCTAACTTTCGGGCTTCTACAGACTTTTAAGTAGACTCTAGCGGAGCCATTGTCAGTCCAGCACGGCTCAATTGCATATGATAAAGTTCTGCTTGTTCTTGCGGGCCAACCCAGACGGTGGCCTGGCCTTCGTTGTGGATTTGGTTGGCGAGATCCCAAGCTCGATCGCTCGTCATCCCTGGAATGTATTTTGTCAAACATTCCACTACGTGCTGAAATGTATTGAAATCGTCGTTGAGGACTATTACCCGATAGTTAGGATAAGGCTTGCGGGTAACTTGACTCGATCGAACGGGTGCTATGGTTGGTGAAGAGGTCATCGCGCGAACAGCCACTGAAACTACAAAATTCGTAAAATAGTTACCTCTTCAACTATATCACAATTTCTGAACTTTAAAACCGCCCCTTGCAAATAAATCGACTTTGGCGATTTTCCAGGGCGATTTTTCGATTTGAGATTTGAGGACAAAGAAACCGGGTTTTCAGGAAATTGAGGGTTTCTACCCACGATTTTTGTTGAAAAACCCGGTTTCCGATCGATCGTTAGATGCAGTACAGCTTATCCAACTACAGTTAACTCTCGATCGACCCCAGAAGTGTTGGTGTCAGAGTATGCTTGCAGCAGAAGTTGCTTTAAATCTTCAATCAGCGGATAGCGGGGGTTTGCTCCGGTGCATTGATCGTCAAAAGCGCGATCGGCCATTTCCTCAACGCGAGCAAAAAAGAAATCATCACTCATTCCCTGACTGGCGATCGCCTCCTGAATCGTGCTAGGAATATCTACCTGACGCTTCAAATCTTCCACCGCTGCGATCAAGTTCTCAACTTTCTCATCTAGTGTTTCCCCGCCCAAATTCAGATAATCCGCAATTCGCGCATAACGCCACTTGCTGTTAGGATACTTATTCTGAGAAAAAATCGCTTGCTTGAACGGAACATCCGTTGCATTGTAGCGAATTACATGGGAAATCATCAGCGCGTTCGCTAAACCGTGAGGGACGTGACAAGTTGCACCTAATTGGTGAGCCATTGAGTGACAAACCCCCAGAAAAGCGTTCGCAAATGCCATCCCGGCGATCGTAGCAGCATAATGTACTTTCTCCCGCGCTTTCGGATCGTTAGCACCATTTTTGTAAGCGCTAGGCAGATATTTAAACAGCAAACGAATCGCTTCTAAAGCCAAACCATTTGTATACTCAGAAGCCAACACAGAAACATAAGCTTCTAAAGCGTGAGTCAGCGCATCAACGCCACCATAAGCAGTCAGTTTCCGGGGCATATTCAGCGTAATTTCGGGATCGACAATCGCCATACTCGGAGTCAGAGCATAATCAGCCAGCGGATACTTAATCCCCGATTTCTCATCGGTAACAACCGCAAAAGGTGTAACTTCCGAACCCGTTCCCGAAGTAGTTGGAATTGCCACCATAAGTGCCTTAGAACCCAAAGGAGGCAGTTCGTATACCCGCTTGCGAATATCCATAAACCGCATCGCCAATCCTTCAAACTCAATTTCTGGATGCTCGTACATCAGCCACATTACCTTAGCAGCATCCATCGGCGAGCCACCACCAAAAGCAATAATTACATCGGGATGGAAACTATTGCAAATTTCTAAACCTTTGCGAACAGTAGCAAGGGAAGGATCGGGTTCCACATCATAAAATGTATAATGAGCGATGCCAATTTCTTCCAAACTATCTGTGACTTCCTTAACCAATCCCAATTCAAACAAAGGTTTATCCGTCACAATCAAAGCACGTTTCTTACCTGCAAGATCCCTCAAAGCTACAGGAATGCAGCCAGACTTAAAATAAATCTTGGGAGGAATGCGGAACCAGAGCATATTTTCGCGCCTTTCTGCTACAGTTTTGATATTCAGCAGGTGATGGGGTGTCACGTTGACAGAAATCGAATTATCGCCCCAGCTACCGCAACCGAGGGTAAGGGAGGGATCGAGGCGGAAATTGTACAAATCGCCGATCGCACCTTGAGAAGAAGGCGTATTAATCAGCACCCGCGAAGTCTCTAGTTTGCTTTCAAAATAACGAATGTGGTTTTGATTGTGCGGAGCCGTGTAGAGTACAGAAGTATGGCCGTGTCCGCCAAAAATTATCAGCGCTTCAGCTTTGTCTACTGCTTCAGTAAAATCCTTGGCGCGGTACATTGCGAGAATCGGCGAAAGTTTTTCACAAGCAAAGGGTTCTTCTTTACCTATCGCCTCCACTTCTCCAATCAAAACCCTGATGTTTGACGGCACTGAAAAGCCAGCAATTTCTGCCACCTTTTGCACCGATTGTCCGACAATTTCAGCATTCAATCGACCATCAATTAAGATTACCTGCCGCACTTTTTCCCGTTCTTCAGCATTCAGGAAATAAGCACCGCGCTTGATAAATTCTAGTTGCACGGCATCGTACACCTCATCCACAACAACTACCGATTGTTCCGAAGCACAAATCGTGCCGTTGTCGAAAGTTTTGCTGAGCAAAATTGAGCTAACAGCCATTTGGATGTGGGCGGTTTCATCGATGATGGCCGGAGTATTTCCCGCGCCGACACCGAGGGAGGGATGTCCTGAAGAGTAGGCCGCTTTTACCATTCCCGGCCCGCCAGTTGCCAAAATTAATTTGATATCGGGGTGCTGCATCAAAGCTTGGGAAAGTGGCACAGTTGGCTCGTCAATCCACCCAATAATATCCGGTGGTGCTCCAGCAGCTACAGCAGCATCGAGGATGATTTTTGCCGCCGCAGCCGTGCAGGATTTGGCGCGGGGATGGGGAGAAAATATAATGCCATTTCTCGTCTTGAGCACGATTAAAGACTTAAAGATGGTGGTGGAAGTCGGGTTAGTTACAGGGACGATTCCCGCCAGCAGTCCCACCGGTTCGGCAATGCGTTCGTAGCCAAAATGGCGATCGGACTCGATGATACCGCAAGTCTTATCGTTTTTGTATTTGTTGTAAATCATTTCCGAGGCAAAATGATTTTTGATTGCCTTATCTTCGATGACTCCCATTCCCGATTCTTTGACTGCTGCCTTGGCTAAGGGAATGCGGGCGGCATTAGCGGCTAAAGCTACTTGCTTGAATATGCGATCGACTTGTTCTTGAGTGTAGGTAGCAAATTCAGCTTGGGCTGCTTTAACTTTTTGAATTAGGACTTCTAATTCTTCTAAATTGGTAACTTTCATGAGTTTTTTCCTGATGTTTATTTTGTGATAATTATTGCCTCAACCTTTGATTGGTAGGTAGGTAACCCGCAGATCGGCGCAGATAATTTCAAGGTTGTTGGTGAATTGTGAACGCGGTATTTTAATTATTATATACCGCTAGCTCCGATCGCATAAATGCCGCGATTGCTAAAAATATCAACAGTTTTTTGGACGAGTTCCGGTGAAGCTGGAGGTGTATCTTTGAGTTCGTAATTCAGCTTTAATTGTTCCCATTTGTATTCTCCCATTTTATGAAATGGTAATACTTCTACTCTTTCCACACTGGTCAGACTGGCAATAAAATCTGCTAGTTTTTCTATGTTTTCGATGGCATCTGTGAGGTGAGGAACTAAAACGAAGCGAATCCAAGTCGGTTTGCCAATTTCGCTGAGATATTTAGCCATTGCTAAAGTAGGCTCGATGGAAACGTTGGTGACTTTGTAATACACTTCGGGAATGTAGGATTTGATGTCCAACAAAACCAGATCGGTCATTTCCAGCACCGGTTTAGCAAGTTCTAGCAGACAGAATCCTGATGTGTCTAAGGCTGTATGCAACCCCATTTGATGACAGCGGCTAAAGATTTCTCTGACAAAATCTGGCTGCATCAAAGGTTCGCCGCCGCTGACTGTAACGCCTCCTTTCCGCAGGTATGATTTACATTTGGTAATTTGATCGATTAAATAATCGACGGTTACTTCTTTACCATCGTGGGAATTGCGACAGTCGGGATTGTGACAGTAAAGACAGCGTAAGGGACAGCCTTGGGTGAAGACGATAAACCGGATTCCGGGGCCATCGACGGTACCAAAAGTTTCGATTGAGTGAATACGTCCAATTCCAGACATTGATTTGGTTTTGAATTTTGCTTGGTTTCAACTCCGCTCAGCCAGCGGTTAAATTGTTAACTGAGCGAAGTCGAAGTTTGAGTTTGGGCTTTGCTCAGACACCGTTTAGGTTGGTGGCTGAGCGAAGTCGAAGCTATACCCGTTCGTGGAATGTCCGTTTAATCACATCTAATTGTTGTTCGCGGGTAAGCTTGATGAAGTTCACCGCATAACCGGAGACGCGAATTGTTAGCTGTGGATATTTTTCGGGATGTTCCATCGCATCTAGTAATGTTTGCCGATCGAGCGCGTTAACATTAATGTGATGGCCGCCATCGTGGAAATAGCCGTCTAGCAGCCCGACTAGGTTTTTTGTCCGATCGCCTTCCATTCTGCCCAAGGCTGCTGGTAGAATCGAAAAAGTATTCGATATGCCATCTTGACAATCGCTGTAAGGCAGTTTGGCGACAGAAGATAAGGATGCGATCGCCCCGCAGGAATCTCGCCCGTGCATCGGGTTAGCACCGGGAGCAAAGGGTTCCCCTGCTTTGCGTCCGTCGGGTGTACTACCAGTTTTTTTGCCGTACACTACGTTAGAAGTAATCGTGAGTACCGATTGAGTTGCTACAGCATCACGGTAGGTTTTGTGCTGGCGAATTTCGTTCATGAAACTTTGCACGAGTTCGATCGCCAAATTGTCTGCGAGATCGTCATTATTGCCGTATTTGGGATATTCGCCTTCCGTCGAGTAATCTACTGCTAAACCTTGCTCGTTGCGAATCACCTTAACTTTAGCGTATTTAATCGCCGAAAGCGAATCCGCCACCACGGACAGTCCGGCAATTCCACAGGCCATTGTCCGATAAACATCGCGATCGTGCAATGCCATTTCTAGACGCTCATAGCAGTATTTATCGTGCATATAGTGAATGACATTCAGCGTATTGATATAGGTTTTTGCCAACCACGCCATCATGTCATGGAACCGCGCTTTTACCTCGTCATAATCGAGATATTCGGAAGTAATTGGTGTAAATTGCGGCGCAATTTGGTCGCCGGATTTCTCATCTATACCGCCGTTGATTGCATAGAGCAAAGTCTTAGCTAAGTTAACTCGCGCTCCGAAAAACTGCATTTGCTTACCAATTCGCATCGCGGAGACGCAACAGGCGATCGCATAATCGTCGCCGTAGTCAGGACGCATTAGATCGTCGTTTTCGTACTGAATCGAACTCGTATCGCTGGATATTTTTGCACAAAATTCCTTGAAGCTTTCCGGCAAATTTTCCGACCACAAAACGGTAAGGTTAGGTTCTGGCGCAGTACCGAGATTTAAGAGAGTGTGCAAGAATCGGAAACTGTTGCGAGTTACCAATGTTCTCCCGTCATTGCTCATACCGCCGATCGCCTCTGTTACCCAAGTTGGATCGCCAGAGAACAGTTGGTTATAGTCGGGAGTTCGCAAAAACCGCACCATGCGGAGTTTCATTACAAAATGGTCGATTAGTTCTTGCAATTCCTGTTCGGAACTGGTGCCACTTTGCAAATCGCGCTCGAAATAAATGTCTAGAAACGTGGATACACGGCCGAGGGACATCGCCGCCCCATTTTGTTCTTTCACTGCTCCCAAGTAGCCAAAATACAGCCACTGGATAGCTTCTCGTGCATTGGCCGCCGGCTTGCCAATATCAAAGCCGTAGTTAGCAGCCATTTCTTTCAACTCAAACAAGGCGCGAATTTGCTCGGATAACTCTTCGCGCAGGCGAATTGTTTTCTCGTCCATCGCTTCTAGTTCGAGCGATTCTTGCTGGTGTTTCTTATCATCAATTAGGCGATCGACACCGTACAGAGCAACGCGCCGGTAGTCACCAATGATGCGCCCGCGTCCGTAGGCATCTGGCAAACCTGTGATGATACCAGAACGTCTCGCCAAACGCATGGAGCGGGTGTAAACATCGAAGACACCATCGTTGTGTGTTTTGCGATATTTCGTAAATATTTCTTCTGTTTGTGTATCGAGTTGATAACCGTAAGCTTCTAAACCAGCCTTGACCACGCGAATTCCGCCGAAGGGCATAATCGCGCGTTTCAAAGGTCGATCGGTTTGCAAACCTACTATTTGTTCTAACTCGCGATCGATGTATCCTGCTGCATGAGCGACGATCGATGTGGGTACTTTTGTATCAACATCCAACACGTCTTTTTCGCGCTCTTGCTTCATTAGTTCCAGAACTTTTTGCCAAAGCTGCTGGGTTTTTTCGGTTGGTGCTGCGAGAAATTCTGCATTCCCTTCGTAGGGGGTGTAATTCTTTTGAATAAAGTCTCTAACGTTGACTTCTTTTGTCCAACTGCCTTCTGTAAAGCCCTGCCATTCTATAAACATAGCTTTTTTTCGCCTCAAGTTTTTGTTAGCGATCTTTTTTTCTTCTTTAATCGCTAAATCTAGCATATCTTGAATTTCCAAATTTTTAATAGCTTTTTTGCCCTTTGTGACAAAAGTTTACTTTCCAATTTTGGGGAAAAAATCAAAATAGATAATATCCAGAAATCCCTCTGGAGTTTTTGATGAAATTATGATAAAATTGGATTCTGAACTAACACTTTGACAACAGCCTTGTTGTTTAATGTCGGGTTGGTCGGAAACGTGCAATCAGATTTTGTTGTCACAGGAATTTGGCAAGTGACACCATCAGTAGGGTGCGTTAGTGAAAAAAACAAATTTTTGGTACTAACCTTAAAACTGACGCACCCGGAGATCCTATTTAAAATGTGACAATCACGTAAGTAAGATGTCCAAAACGCTACTGGAGCGAGATCGAGAACCAGCCGAACAAGCCGAAAAAACCGAAAAATAGTTCGGATTTGATGCGGTAATTGTTCAGTAAATTCACCTAATTAAACTTTCAATAAGGCTGGTTTGGCTGGTTCCGTCAGTATTATCACTGCTCTCCTAGATGGCTAAGCTGTGAGAGCATTTAGATTGTGTATGGCGATCGAGCGCCAGAGGAGAAAAAGGAAGCTATAAAGGCTTCCTTCCACTGCGCTCTTAGCACAAGTTGCTCTTCGGATAAAAAGGAGAGTGGATTTGACGATTTTCGCTCGATTATCGAAATATACAATTTAAATGCAGAATAGCTTAAAGCCTTCTTGGTTCTTGTTTCTTGGTTCTGCTTTCTGGTTTATTGCTTTTACCGACAGCAAAGCAACATTAATGGCCGATCAATTGAACTAGGGTATTATGCAGATAAATTCAGTCAATCACAGCACTGCGAGCGATCCGGCTCACGATATTTGGAAAGAACAGCGTCACGAACTCGATCGCATTTTTCATCCTCGATCCGTGGCTGTTATCGGCGCAACAGAGAGAAAAGGAAGCGTCGGACGCACTCTCCTGTGGAACTTGATTAGCAATCCCTTTGGCGGAACAGTTTTTCCGGTAAATCCCCAGCGCCACAGCGTCCTGGGGCTCAAGTCTTATCCAGACATTGCTAGCGTCCCGGAAGTAGTGGATTTGGCGCTGATTGCTACGCCGGCGGCTGTTGTACCGCAAGCAATCCGCGAATGTATCGCTGCTGGGGTGAAAGGGGCAGTGATTGTTTCTGCTGGTTTTAAAGAAATTGGCCCGGCAGGCGTTGCGCTAGAACAGGAAATTATGGCTGCAGCGCGTCTGGGCGGAATGCGGATTATCGGCCCCAATTGTCTCGGCGTGATGAATCCTGTTCTCGGGCTCAATGCTACTTTTGCAGGTACGATCGCCCGTCCGGGTAATGTAGCCTTCATCAGTCAAAGTGGCGCCCTCTGTACTTCGATTCTGGATTGGAGTTTGGGAGAAAATGTCGGTTTTAGCACTTTTGTGTCGATCGGCTCTATGCTCGATGTCGGTTGGGGCGATCTGATCGAGTATTTTGGGGATGACCCCCACACCAAAAGTATTGTTTTATACATGGAATCGATGGGTGATGCTCGATCGTTCCTGTCCGCCGCCCGCCCAGTGGCGATCGACAAACCGATCATCATTCTCAAGGTGGGACGTACCGCCGCCGCCGCCGCCGCCGCCGCTTCCCATACGGGAGCTTTGACTGGCAGCGATGACGTGCTCAACGCTGCTTTCCGCCGCTGTGGTGCGTTGCGGGTACATACGATTTCCGATCTGTTTGACATGGCAGAAATTCTGGCAAAGCAACCCCGACCCCTAGGGAACCGCCTATCGATCGTCACCAATGCAGGAGGCCCAGGGGCGATCGCCACTGATGCCTTAATTAGCGGCGGCGGTGCCCTGGCAGAGCTTGCACCGGAGACGCTGCAGCAGCTTGATGGGTTTTTGCCGCCTCAGTGGAGCCATCAAAACCCGATCGATATTTTGGGCGATGCTAGTAGCGATCGCTACGCCAAAACTATAGAAGTTGTCGCTCCCGATCCCAATAGTGACGGATTGTTGGTCATCCTCACACCCCAAGCGATGACAAATCCCACCAAAACCGCAGAAGAATTAAAGTCCTACAGCAAACTCGGAAAGCCCTTATTAACAAGCTGGATGGGCGGTGCAGAAGTTTTAGCAGCAACGGAAATTCTCAATCAAGCCAAAATTCCGACTTTCCCCTATCCCGATACGGCCGTCAGGTTATTCAATTATATGTGGCGGTACAGCTACAACCTGCGCGCTATCTACGAAACGCCTTCTCTCGCGGCTGATTCGGATCTCTGGAGTCCCGATCGACCGACGATCGCTAAGATTTTGACTTCTGCACGCACAAGCGATCGCGCTCTGTTAACAGAGTACGAATCAAAGCAGTTACTCTCTGCTTATGGGATTCCCACCATCGCCACATCCATAGCCACCAGCGATCGCGAGGCTGTGGAAATTGCCGATCGCCTCGGTTATCCTGTGGTGCTAAAACTGCATTCTGAGACGATTACTCACAAGACCGATGTGGGGGGCGTACAACTAAATTTAGGCGATTCTAAGGCTGTAATTAGTGCCTTTGAGGCGATCGCCCAGCGGGTACGGGCGATCGATCCCGCAGCGTTTCTCGGCGTGACTGTGCAGCCGATGGTGCGTTTGGAAGGCTACGAACTAATTTTGGGTAGCAGTATCGACCCCCAATTTGGGCCAGTCATGCTGTTTGGTTCCGGCGGACAATTAGTAGAAGTGTTTCAGGATCGATCGCTAGCACTGCCGCCTTTAAATACCACCCTAGCGCGGCGGATGATGGAGCAAACGCGCATCTACAAAGCTTTGCAAGGAGTGCGCGGGCGATCGGCAATTGACCTAGAAAAACTCGAACAGTTATTAGTTCGTTTCAGTCAACTGATTGTCGAGCAACCTCAGATTGCCGAGATAGATATTAATCCGCTGCTGGTTTCTCCAGAAGGTGCGATCGCCCTCGATGCCCGCGTTGTGCTCCAGACTACAGAAAACACCGTTTCACCTGCGATTCGCCCCTATCCGGTGCAATACGTTCAACAATGGTCAACAGATAGTTCCATTACCATCCGTCCGATTCGCCCGGAAGATGAGCCGCTGATGGTGCTGTTTCATCAAGAGCTTTCCGAAGAGAGCGTGTATTTGCGCTACGCTCATATGGTAAATTTAAAGCACCGCATCGCTCACGAACGTTTGACCCGGAGTTGTTTTATTGACTACGATCGAGAAATGCTGTTAGTAGCCGATCGCAAAGACCCCGAAACCTCAGAACACCAGATTTTGGGAGTAGCACGTCTCAGCAATCTGCACGGCAAAAACGAAGCCGAATTTGCCCTGATCGTCCGTGACAGCTATCAGGAGCGGGGTTTGGGAACAGAATTATTGAGGCTGCTGCTGCAAATTGGTCGCGAAGAGAAATTAAATGCGATCGTCGGCTACATTCTCACTAGCAACTACAAGATGCAGAGCCTCTGTGAAAAAATAGGATTTGAACTGAAACCAGAGCGAGGTGAAGGAATGTTGAAAGCTGTTTTTGTCTACTAGCTCATCCAGTCTTACGCGCGCACTCTATTCGATCTCAAACAAGATGGAGGAGTGCGATCGCTTAATTCGTAATTCGCGATCGGACAAACTGATTATAATTGTGAATTACTTTTTGGTAGTGTAGTGATTAGACCTCTTGCAAAAATAACTAGGATGGATTCTCCGGCTCCTTCCATAATAAAAAATGTTGATCGTGGAACAAGCCGAAAAGCCTGTTCCACAATTTGATTAAAAGCACTTTTGCAAGAGGTCTATTGATAATTTCTGTTAATTTACTGGCTCATACCTGTATGAAAAAAACTATCGCGATCATTTCACTGCTATTAAATGTCATTCTCTTAACAGGGATTTTAGAATTTACGATAAAGAAGGGGTATTTAGGTAGATTTTTAGTCGTGTTTAATGCAAATGCCATCGGATTATCGACAGACACCCTAAGTTCTAGTTCTTGGTGGCTAGATGAAGTTGATTATCAACTATATCTGACTAAAAACACTCAAATCAATGCTTGCATTTGGGGCGATTCTATCACCTCTGAGCTGGGAAATACAATGGGTCAAGATACTTTTAATTTTGCCTTGCCCGGAATGTCAACAATTTCTCTGATCGAACAGCTCAAACTCTTAACTGCTGCTAACGTTAAATGTAATACATCAATTATTGCGATCGGTACTAACGATGCGGGTTATCGGATAAATGATCCACAATTTGTTGACAATATGCAGGAAATTATCCGCACTGTCAGAACAAAAATGAACACCAAAAAAGTAGTGTTAATCCCTGCTTTTTACTCAACGATTGAAGCCAGCCATGATATCACACTAGCAGGTTCTTTGGAAAGAGTGAAAAGCATTCAAGCCTTGACTCGTCAAGTGGCAGCGACAGATAAGTTATTGATAGTAGAAAAAGAAATTCAGCCCCTGTACGAAGGGACAGTATTGAAAGATCAGGTAACAACAGATGGCGTTCACCTTGACTCAGAAGGCAGACAGATTTATCGAAGAGCCTTATTAAAAATACTGAAGGGGGGATAACCAATACGGTTCACTTAAGTCAACGTAGGGTGCGTCGCCAAAAACAACTCTCGCCCTGGAACGCCAGATTAAACGAGCGATGCACCCTACAACTTAGAAATGAGAATTAAATAACTTCCAAATTTGATTGTTGTGGGATGGGCTAGAAGAAAAATGGAAATTATTTAATTCACAATCCTTAGAGAACCCATTTGACATCTTTGAGTTTTTGGGTTGGGTGACGAGAAATATAGAGATAAACTGGTTTCTGAGATTTACGCTCATGGCGAGAAACCGGGTATTCTTGGAGTTTTTGGTTGGGTGACGAGAAATATAGAGCTCAACCCGGTTTCTGAGATTTACACAGAATAGATATCAAATGGGTTCTATAACTTAAGTAAACCGTATTGGGGTATAAGTACGATTAACTTAAGGTTCTTTGAATTCCTCCAGTAGCATACGGGTTATCCGTAAACAGTCCCACAATTTTAGATTTCCTGTACGATAGCAACTGCCTTGGTAATACCATCTTCCGCTTGGATGTGCGCCGCCAATCTGGCGGCGCGTTGACGCATTGTTTGAGCTGTAATAGCTTGTTGAATCCTTTGTATCAGTCGTTCAACTCAACAGCCTAAAGTTTTGCTAAAGCTCGATCGATATGCACTCTCATTTTTTCGGCTAATAGAGGGACATTGGGTTCTTGAAGGATACTTAGATGATCTCCAGGGATATCATATATATCTAATCCTTCAAGCAACAGTTCCTTCCAGTTTTCCAAAGTGCTAAAGTGACTTTCCTCCTTCGCCCGGAACAAAACTGCCCTGCCTGGGTAAGGCTGTGGCTTGTAACTATTGAAAGCGTACTGCCGAAACTCTACTAGAGGATCGACGCTATTATTAACATTATTAATGTTAATATCAGGAGTCGATTTAGTCTTCGATTTTAGTATCTTTTGGAATAAATATGAAATCCCTTGTTTGCGGAGCTTTTTGATATGAAAAGCCAGCTTCTGACTCAATGATAGTTGGTTTTTTCCTGGAATCGCACTATCCAAAAGGCCCAGGAAAGCTACTTCCTCACCCTGTAAATGAAGTTGATGTGCTATTTCAAAAGCTACTAAGCCACCTAAGGACTCACCCGCTAGGAGGTAAGGGCCTTTAGGCTGATGTTTTTGTATTTCTTTGAGGTAGCGAGTGGCCAGATATGGAACACTCACTGAAGGCGTTGGTGATTGGTCAAGATTATTCCTTTGGAACATATTGACTTCCTCTTTGACATAGACTCCATAACAGGTTTGGTCTTTGCCGAGGTGTCTTGATAAATTATAGTAAAGGAATATGCCGTAAATAAAGAATAAAGGCAGTTTGGAACTACCTTTCTGAATCGTGACTAAAGCCTGCGAAGAAGACGAGAATCTTTGTTTGCGAAGGGTGTTAGCCAACTGCTGAATCGTTTGCGATTGGAAAAGGATAGGTAAAGGTAGCTCTTTATTGTAGGTTTTCTCTATTTCACGAATTAGGGATATCGCTAATAGGGAATGTCCTCCCATCTCGAAGAAATTATCTGTCGTACTGATGGGTGAAATATTCAATACTTCTTCCCAAATATTGACGAGTTGAACTTCCAAATCATCCTTGGGCTTGGCACTTTTTTCTGGCTTTTCTGGCTTTTCTTGAGTTGTAGGGGCGGGCAAATCTAGAGCCTTTTGAGTGGCGGGTATGATTGCTGCTTCGCGAGATTGTTCAGGTACAGGTAGAGCTTTACGATCTACCTTACCATTCGGTGTTAGAGGTAGAGCTTCCAAGAAAACGAAGATAGATGGCACCATATATTCTGGTACATACTCCTTGAGCAGACTTCGCAGTTCTTGGATGCTTGGGTTCTGATTGTTGAGAGCGACAATATAACCCACTAGACGCTTGTCGCCAGGAAAATCTTCCCTGACGATGACCACTGCCTGCTGCACGTTGGAATGTTTGACCAAAACAGACTCGATTTCACCGAGTTCGATCCGAAAACCGCGAATTTTGACTTGAAAATCTAGGCGACCTAAACACTCAATATTTCCATCGGGCAAATAACGTGCTAAGTCCCCTGTCTTATATATTCGTTCGGTTTCTCGAAAGGGATTAGGAATAAATCTCTCAGTGGTTAAATCGTCACGTTGCAAATAGCCTCGCGCTAATCCTGAACCACCAATATGTAATTCCCCAGCCACCCCAATGGGAACGGGTTGCAGGAGAGAATCTAAGATGTAGATATCGGTGTTGGCGATCGGCTTACCAATTAAAATTCGCTGTTCGGCGTCTTTGACTTGATAAACTGTTGACCAAACTGTTGTTTCCGTCGGCCCGTACATATTCCAAAGTTCTGTACCTTTGGTTAACAATTGGGCAGCCAATTCTTTGGGCATGGCTTCCCCACCGGAGAGGATTTTCAGCGGGAACTGACTTTCCCAACCCGATTCTATCAATAATCGCCAAGTCACTGGAGTCGCTTGCAGGATCGTAATGCCTAATTGGACGATCGTCCTTAATAACTTTCTGCCATCCATAGCAGCTTCCCGACTCAGGATCACAACCTGCGCTCCCACAGTCAGAGGTAAGAACAGTTCTAAGACTGCAATATCAAAAGAGAGAGTGGTGACAGACAGCAAAATATCCGCCTCACAAATTCCCGGTTGTTCGCGCATCGAATTTAAAAAATTGACTGCCCCGCGGTGAAGAACTTGTACGCCTTTGGGCTTACCCGTAGAACCAGACGTGTAAATGACGTAGGCCATATTTTCTGGCGTAACGCTGGCGATCGGCATTTCCTGACTCTCTTGGGCAATCAGTGGCCAATCCGTATCCAAACAGATGACCAATGCTTTTTTGGCTTCTTTGGCAGGCAGGCTATTCACAAGCTGCTGTTGTGTTAACAATACTTGGGCTTGGGAATTCTCGATCATGTATTCCACGCGATCGGGAGGGTAGTTGGGGTCTATGGGAACATAGGCTCCGCCCGCCTTCAGCACACCTAATAATCCCACAAGCATTTCCAGAGAGCGATCGACACAAATGCCCACTAAATCATCCGGCTTCACCCCTCTTTGTTGCAAATAGTGGGCCAGTTGATTAGAGCGTTGATGTAGTTCTTTGTACGTCAATGTTTGACCTTCAAAGGAAACCGCAATTTTCTCTGGAGTTACTTCTGCTTGTTGAGCTATTAACTGGTGCAGGCATAGCTCTTGCGACTCATCTTTTTGAGTCTGATTCCATTCCACAAGCAACAGATTTTTTTCTTGGTCTGGCAACAGCGGTAAGGCAGAAATCGATTGTTCTGGATGAGCCACAATCCCAGCCAACAAAATCTGGAAATGCTCGTTCATTCGTTCAATAGTTTCTGCATCAAACAAATCCGTGCTGTAGTACCAACTCCCCTCCAATCCTGCGCTGGTTGGTTTTAAGAATAAAGTTAAGTCAAACTTTCCTTCGTTGTTTTCAATCACCCACGGACTGGCTGTTAATGTTGACAGATCGATCCTTTGGAAGGGAATATTTTCCTCAAAGACAAAGGTCACTTGAAACAGAGGGGAATAGCTTAAGTCGGGCTGGGGACAAAATTGATCGACCAATAAGCAATAGGGCACATCTTGATAGGCTTGCCCTAACAAAACAACTTTCCGCACTCGTCCCAGAAACTCTGGAAACGTGGGATTACCCGACATATCTGTACGAAGGGGAACGGCATTGACAAAATTTTCTGCATTCACACGGCTCACAAAGGGGGAGCCAACAATCACGTCTTCCGTACCTGTATAGCGATAGAGCAAGATCTTAAACGCGGCTAACAGGGTTGTTGATAAGGCGACGCCTTCCTGGCCGCCCAATTGGCCCAGGGCTGTCGTGATTTCCCCAGAAATGCTAAAAGACAGAGAAGCTCCTTGGAGGGATTGCTCTGGGGGACGTGGCCTGTCAGTGGGTAGGGGTAATAGAGGGGTGGCTCCCGCAAGTTGTTTTTGCCAATAGGCTAAGGAGTCTTGAAGGGGGAGCTTGCGTAGTTCTGATATCAGAGTTGTATAGGATATTTCGTAGATTTCCCGATCGATATATTGCAATTTGGGATCGTAATACAAGATCAATTTCAGAATACCCAACGCTGCAACCCATTCTTGAGCTCGTATATATCTCAGGATTTCGTAAGGCAATCGATCGGCAAAAAGCTTAGTCCAAGATTTTTTTCCTTGTTCGTAAGCAGCTATATATTCTTCTTTTCCGGTTTGTTGAACGTAACTCCATTGCCGACCGTGGGATAGTCTTGCCTGGAGCAGCATTTTTGCCGATTTACTGGATAGGTTATTGCCAGTGTAGCGATATTTAGAAACGACTTGACCGTGAAAATAAATCGGAAATTCACGGGCAACCCGCAGGAATAAATTGATATCTTCCATTGGTACTAGACTTGGGTCAAATGCACCAACAGAATCAATAGAGACGGACTCCAGAGCAAAACGGCGAAACAGAATACAACCGCATTGAATCTTATGCTGGGTGGCTAAAATGGTTTGATAATTAGCAACTTCAGGCTGATCCTCATATGTCTCTTCTACTTTGTATGAGCCATCAGGTTGAATGGAATAGAAGAAATAACGACCAAATACAAAGCCCACCTCTGGTAGGGCGTTGATGTGGTTGACTCCAATCTCGATCGCTTCAGGTAAAAGGCAGTCATCACTATCCAGGAACAGAATATACTCTCCTGCACTAACCTGCAGACCAGTATTGCGTGCAGCAGCAACGCCTTGGTTTTTTTGATAGACGTATTTTATTTGCGGGTAACGATCGCAAATTTCTTTCGTTTCATCAGTAGAACCATCATCTACGACAATAATCTCAAATACGGGTAGAGTCTGCCCAAGTATACTCTCAATTGCTTCCGGTAAAAATTGGGCGCTATTGTAGGATGGAATCACTACTGATACGTTTTTTGTCATTTTTTATACTCCAAAAGGTTGTGTTAAATATTTCGGCACCCAATATTAAAAATATATCTCTCCAGACATCTATCTGTCCACACATCTATCTATCCAAAACTCTATCTATCACAACAACATTGCTCTAACAAGGGGAAACGTCCCGACTTTGCGAGGAAAGGATAGTATAACTCTCCTTTCCTCCCTACAAATGGGTTTAGAAATCTTCACAAATTAGATACCGTGTCAGGCAGTGGAAGTTCCAAAACTACCATCCCTATTCTTACATCCACTTATTAAGTAGGTTGGCGATATTAAACTTCACAATAGAAAAATATGTAAATCAGGCTAAAGAGTGTTGCTAGATGTGTACTTCAATGCTTTATAGTCGTTTATATATTTACGTTTTACAGCGCCGACCTACTTAAGCGAACCTATTAAGCTAGTAGTGAGAACTTCAGTCCTTGGAAACAAAAAATAAAGTCCTCACTACGAACTTAATAGATTCGTAGTGAGGACTTTAATCCTAAAACTTAGGTGCTACTAAGCCGCAGCCAAATTTTCTGCTGCGAAATCCCAGTTAGCCAAATTATCCAAGAAATTAGTAATGTAGTCGGGACGACGGTTTTGGAAATCCAAATAATAAGCGTGTTCCCACACATCCAGAGTCAGCAAAGGAGTTTGACCGTGTACTACCGGAGTGTCGGCGTTCGCAGTTTTGGTAACTTTCAAAGTACCGTTGTCCAAAACCAGCCAAGCCCAGCCACTGCCGAACTGAGTTGTCGCAGCAGCCTTGAATTCTTCTTTGAATTTGTCGAAGCTGCCAAAGTCGGCCTTGATTTTATCAGCTAAAGCTCCTGTCGGAGTGCCGCCACCACCTGGTTTAAGCGACTTCCAAAAGAAATTGTGGTTCCAAACTTGACCTGCATTGTTGAAAATGCCAGATTTGGATGGGTCTTTAGCAGATGCCATCACAATTTCTTCTAGGGATTTGCTGGCAAGTTCCGTGCCTTCAATCATTTTGTTGAGATTTGTCACGTAAGCAGCGTGGTGCTTATCGTGGTGAAACGAAAACGTGTTAGCCGACATATGATCTGACTCTAAGGCATCAGCGGCGAAGGGTAATGGTGCGAGTGTAATTGCCATTGTGTTCAATCCTCTCTAGGTGGCTGTTGTTTTTCGGTTGACTTTCCGGCTTTTCGTTGATTCGAGCCTAAAGTCCCTAGCTTGAGTTAATCAAGCTGTCGTAAATAATTCTTTACAATGTTTATATTTTATCTCAGTTGCAGCATTTTTGGATTTTGAATTCTGGTTTTCACCAAATCTACTAATACTATGAGCGAGCTAGCACAAACATTGCCAAGATGTCAACCCACTTGCGCGATAAATAAAAGTTTGGGGGGGGAAATGGTCAACACAGGGAAGCATGATAATAGTTATAAATAAATTAAACCTATTTTTTGTCAAAGAGTGACTTTATTTAACTTAAGCTGTAAGCAGGTCAAACAGATTACAGGAGCTGTCAATGGAAAATCGTTCACTTAACCATACAAGTAACCCCCCGCAGTGGTTGAATTTGAAACTAATAGTCAGCGTTCTCGAAACAATTCAAGATTTAATTGTAATTTCTTTGTGTATCGGTTTGTTCAGCTTTATGGTCATTGAACTGCGAGAAATGTTTTTCTCGCTGTTACCTCCTTTGGATTTCCAGCAAGTGACGGCAGATATTCTATTTCTATTAGTTTTGGTGGAATTGTTTCGCCTGTTAATTATTTATTTGCAAGAACAGCGCGTTTCGATTGGTGTGGCTGTGGAAGTTTGTATTGTATCAGTTTTGCGAGAAGTAATCGTGCGGGGAGTGCTGGAAACTCCCTGGATTCAAATATTATCAACAGGAGCATTTTTGCTGGTTTTGGGAGTGTTGTTGATAGTCCGAGTTTGGTTGCCGCCCACCTTTGAGGGAATTGACCCGGAACGCCGTTTTGCTAGCAAAAGGAAGAATCAGTTAGAGTCAGAATCTTCTTCAGAACCTGTTGCAGTTAATAGCAATTTTAATTCTCATTGAGTAGGGCTAAATGGCGAGTTGAGATTTGAGATTAGCTCTTTTACAAATGGTGGCGTTATTAGCCATTGTTTTCGGCAAAATAAACATGATAGCGTTCGGAATGCAAGTTTTTTGCGTTTTCCGAGGACTTGCATTCTTCACTACTATTTTATTTGATTGGGGTTGGACGATCGCGCTCCCATTAGATTACATCCTGTGCGATCGCCCAACCCCAAGAACTAAGGATCGCGCGATCGGACAGGATTCCTGGGCCGAGGGCCGACTTTAGTCCGCACTAGGAAGCGTTTTTTGTGTAATCGACGGGGCGCGATATTAACCCTCAGCCTGCAATTCCTCCAGACGGGAAAACACTTCTTGCGAGTGAATCGCCGGGTTAACCTTAACAAAAGTTTCCCGCAAAGTGCCTTCAGGATCAATAATAAAACTGTGCCGCGCCGAGATAAAACTCATCCAAGAACCGTAAGCTTTGCTGACTTGGCCGTCGGTATCAGCTAACAGCGGAAATTTTAAACCTTCAGCATCGCAAAATTCTGCGTGGGAGTTGACATCATCAGCGCTGATGCCGATAATTTGAGTGTTTTTTGCCAAGTATTTCGGTAAGTCTTGCTGGAATCGACGCGCTTCGATCGTACAACCCGATGTAAAATCTTTGGGATAGAAATAGACTACCAGCCACTTACCGCGATAATCGGAGAGGGACACTTGTCCGCCGCCACTGTTTGTCGGCAAACTAAAATCCGGTGCAGCTTCATTCACCGCCGGCAGCTTGCCGCCGAGGGCAAAGGCCGGGGCCGCAAAATTATAACTGAGAAAGACTAGACAAATTGCCAATAAAGTGCTAAAAAAATTGCGGCGGGAAATCATAAATTCACAAGTAGAATTGTACTTAAGACAAGTTTACAGTTTTCTGATTAAATGGGTAGGGGCAATTCGCGGATTGCTTCTGAAACCAAATCCGGTGTTAGCTACCCTTTGATGATTCGGCGGTTAAAACCGCTTCTCGACAGAGGGAACCAGCCTTGGCCGGTTAAGAAATAAAGCGGATATTTAGCCAGGATTTGGTATTAGTCAAGAGATAACTCACTCAAATCACAATTTACTTATGAGCGCTGCACTCCCGTTAACAGGCAAAGTTACAGTAGTCCAGGTAATTAACGGTCAACCCGTTACGATCGAAGTTGACGGCACTAATGCCCCGATTACTGGGGGAAATTTTGTTGATTTAGTTGAACGGGGCATCTACGATGGGGTGATGTTTCACCGAGTGGTACGCCAGCCAGATCCTTTTGTGGTGCAAGGAGGCGATCCGCGCAGCAAAGATCCTACAATTCCCGCAAGTCAATTGGGAACAGGTAATTTTATTGACCCGGATACTAATGGGCCGCGTTTTATTCCTTTGGAAATCAAACCGCAAGGCGCGGCGCAACCTGTTTACAACCAAGTTGTGACTCAGACACCGCAGTTGAAGCACACTGCCGGGGCTGTGGCAATGGCTCGGGCTACTGCTTTGAATTCGGCTTCTTCGCAGTTCTATTTTGCTTTGGATACTTTGCCGTTTTTGGACGGCAATTATGCTGTTTTTGGCAATGTTGTTCAAGGTTTTGAAACGGTGAATGCGGTGCAGCAGGGCGATCGCATTTCCAGCGCTAAAGTCGTTGGAGGAATCGTCCCAAGTCGGGTTTCCAACATCATTAGCGATACTGGTTTGCTGAACAATTTGGTTAATACTACCAATTTTGTCAATCTATCTTTGCGAGCGCTCAGATTGCCTGATGCCCCGAATAACTATCAAGTTACCACCCAAGATTCTCAGCAAAACCCCAGCGGCGTGCTCGGCGGTAGTGGAAACGATCGCATCGTCGGTTCACCGATTGATGATGCCATTAACGGCAGCCAAGGCAATGATACTATTACAGGCGAAGCAGGCAACGACTTCCTTAGAGGCGGCAAAGGTAACGACTTAATTAGTGGCGGTGTTGGCAACGATATTATCAACGGAAATCTCGGCGACGATACTATCAATGGCGATGCTGGTAACGACTTTTTGAGAGGTGGCAAAGGGAATGACGTGTTAATTGGTGGTGATGGCAACGATATTTTGATTGGAGATTTAGGCAACGACACTCTCACTGGTGGCGCAGGTGCAGATAATTTTGTTTTAATCGCAGGTGATGGAGAAACGGATACAATTACTGATTTTATATCGCAGCAGGGCGATCGTATTGGCATTGGCGGTACCAGTTTGGCAAGTCTGGTATTTACTCAATCTGGAAGCAACACTTTAATTCAATCAGGCGGGGCTACTTTGGCTAATGTTCAAAATGCTACGGCCGCAGCAGTTCAAAGTGCTGTTTTTGCCGTTGATTTTGCTACTATTTCCCGTCCGAATGACTTACCAGTAGGCGATGCTGCGTTCAGAATCGGCTAACTTTAACCTATAGGTGTAGGGTGCTGATATCGCACCTTACGCGACGATAGATTCCTAATTCCCGATTTCCAAATTTAACTAATACCGCAGTTGTCTAATTTGAGCGATCGATCTTTCATAGGAGAGATCGAACTGCTATCTCGGTTTTTATGAAACAAATTGTTTGCATACAAAGCATCTGCTAAATAACCGGATTATTCGCGATCGCCCGTCAATCGATTTTAGATTTGAGATTTGAGATTTTAGAGGCGACCCCACGAATAAATGCGGGGGCTTGAGGATTGAAGAATTTTAGATTTTGGATTGATTCCACGGATAAATCCGGGGGCTTGTACCACCAAGAAATTCTTGGTCAATCGATTTTAGATTTGAGATTTGAGATTTTAGAGGCGACCCCACGAATAAATGGGGGGGCTTGAGGATTGAAGAATTTTAGATTTTGGATTGATTCCACGGATAAATCCGGGGGCTTGTACCACCAAGAAATTCTTGGTCACGGCCATAGTTAAGTTCGTGTCTGGGTCAACCCCGATCGACATTTTACTAATATTTTTGAGTAATATTACCGGTGAAAGTTTCTGGTTATTTGCTATGCTTTGATTGTACATCAAGAATTTATCGCGCAAATTATTGTCAATGAACAGAGTTCTGAGGTTGAAAACTTTAGCTGCTACAGTGCTGGCGATCGCCCTGTTCACTCTCTACTTAACTCCTCCTGCGATCGCCGCGAATGCCGAGGATTTGAGTCAGCTATTAAAAGATAATTGGTGCGTCAGCTTTTTGTGGAAGCAGTGCGATTTGAGCGCTGCCGATTTGCAGGGAGTTAATCTCACTGAAGCCAACTTGAGCGGCGCTAATTTGTCCGGCGCTAACTTGTCCGGTGCTAATTTAAAAAATGCTGACCTTTCTGGTGCAGATCTCAGCCGCGCCAATTTGACAAATGCTGATATTTTGGGTACTACTCTCAGTCGAGCAAATTTGACTGAAGCTAATTTAAACCGCACCAAATTGTGGGACGCTAATCTGACTCTTGCAAATCTAAGTCGCGCCAACCTACAAGATGCTAATGTGTTAGATTCTCGACTTTGGGGAAGCAATCTCACTGAAGCTAATTTAACTGATGCGACGCTGCACGGTGCTGACTTGCAATACGCTAATTTGGCAAATACGAACTTGACAGGTGCTGACTTGCACAGCTTTTATTTTAGAGGTTCCAAACAAGTCACAAATCTGAGCAATGCTAATTTAGAAGGTGCTATTTTAACGAAAGCAAATTTCAGAGGTGCGGTGCTGGCTGGGGCCATAATGCCCGACGGATCTATTAATGAAGAAGTTGGCTTTAATTTAAAGTAAACTCGCTTTTAATTATCTCCAAAGCCAGTAAGAACAGGTAAAATGCCTGTTTCACAATGCCTGACTTTTTTCGGGTTTTCCGGCTTGTTCCACAATGTATTAATTTTCTGAACCAGTCAACAAAAGTTCCTAAAAGCTGGTTGAGGATGGTGTCAAGATTCCGTTAAAAGCAGGGTGCGATCGACCTTTCAACTCCCAACCAGTCAATATCGCTAAAATCTATCTCAAATTTCCGACCGAAGCTGCACGCATCTGTTACAATTTTTAACAGAGCCAGAACAGCACGCCAGTCTGAATTCACCGGAAATCGAAAAAACTAGATATTTAGTTTAACCTCCCAGATCACTCTAAAATCTAAAATCTAAAATCGACACTGGAGTCAATCTAAAATCTCAAATTATTCAATCTAAAATCTAAAATCGACTGATGGAAACCTTGGAAACCCTACTTTACGAACTCGCACAATTTGCTAATAATTTAGTCAACACTCAACTGACTCATCTAAGTTTAGTCAGCGTCGGAGTCATCTTTTTGGCAGGGTTGCTAACGAGCTTAACGCCCTGTATGCTTTCCATGTTGCCGATTACGATCGGCTACATCGGCGGATACGAAGCAAAAAGCCGCCTCCAAGCCGCCACCCAGTCTGCATGGTTTTCCTTGGGTTTGGCGACAACCCTTGCGGGTTTAGGCATTGTAGCATCATTTGCCGGCCAAATTTATGGCAAAATTGGTCTGGGTTTGCCGATCGCTGTCAGCATCATCGCTATTTTAATGGGGCTGAATTTACTCGAAGCTTTACCCTTGCAAATGCCGTCTTTTGACGCTGCGGGCTGGGTGCCGAAAAATTTGCCCGCAGGGGTGCGATCGTACTTATTGGGTTTAACTTTTGGTTTAGTAGCGTCTCCCTGCAGCACGCCTGTTTTAGCGACGCTGTTAGCTTGGGTTTCCAAAACGGGAGATGTTGTTTTAGGTGGTGTGTTGCTGCTGTTTTACGCCGCTGGCTACGTCGCTCCGCTAATTATAGCCGGGACTTTTACCGCCAGCATTAAAAAGTTGTTAGAATTACGCAGGTGGTCGAGTTGGATTACGCCTGTCAGTGGCGTTTTGCTGGTAGGATTTGGCGTTTTTTCCCTGATTTCCCGCATACTTCCGGCGTAACTAAAATTCGCATGATTCTGCGGCATGATTCTGCGGTTGAAACCGCTACTATACAAACTAAATCGGCGGTTGAAACCACTACTACACAAACAAATTCCGCCTCCGCCGACCAATAAAAAATCTGGAAATTCAACCAGGAATTGATATTATGTGTTACTCACAAATAACCAGTAACCAATAACCAGTAACCAATAACCAGTAACCAATAACCAATAACCAATAACCCATGACACCCGAATCAAACTGGGCGACTGCGCCTCAAAGGTTTTTCAAGCGAGAAATTTTGCCGGTGCTGGCAGATTTGCGGCTGGCAATTATTTTGTTGCTGGCGATCGCACTTTTCAGCATTTCTGGCACAGTGATAGAACAAGGCCAATCGGTAGAGTTTTACCAATCCAACTATCCCGAAAACCCGGCTTTGTTCGGCTTCCTAACTTGGAAAGTTGTACTGATTGCAGGATTAGACCACGTTTACCGCACTTGGTGGTTTTTGTCAATCCTAATTTTGTTCGGCAGCAGCTTGACAGCTTGCACTTTTACCAGACAATTTCCGGCACTAAAATCCGCCCGCCGCTGGAAATTTTATGAAGAACCAAAGCAGTTTGAAAAATTAGCTCTGAGTGCGGAGTTAGAAACAGTTCCTTTAACTTCGTTAGAACAACTTTTGCAGCAAAAAAACTACCGCATCTTTCGAGAAGGTGAAAAAGTTTATGCTCGCAAGGGCATAATTGGCAAAATTGGCCCGATTATTGTTCACGCCAGTATGCTAATTATTTTAGCTGGGTCGATGTGGGGCTCGCTGACGGGGTTTCTCGGTCAAGAAATGGTGGCTAGCGGTGAAAATTTTAAGGTGCAGAATATTATGGATGCTGGGCCTTGGGCGGGGCCGCAAATACCGAAGGATTGGTCGATGCGCGTGAATCGGTTCTGGATCGATTATAGTCCGAGCGGGGCGATCGACCAATTTTACTCGGATCTGTCAGTTTTGGACAAAACAGGCCAAGAGGTCGATCGCAAAACCATTCACGTTAACGAGCCCCTGAGATATCGGGGAGTGACTTTTTATCAAGCAGATTGGGCGATCGCCGCCGTGCGAGTCCGCCTCAACAAAAGCCCGGTTTTGCAACTACCAATGGCTCAGTTAGACACTCAAGGTCAAGGCAGAATTTGGGGCGCTTGGATTCCGACAAAACCAGATTTGAGTGCAGGAGTTTCTCTGCTAGCAAAGGACTTGCAAGGAACGATGTTAATCTACGGTACCGATGGCAAATTGTTAACTACAGTTCGCGCCGGCACCGCTGTAGAAGTTAACGGTGTGATGCTGACAATTGACGAAGTTGTAGGCAGCACGGGGTTGCAAATTAAGGCCGATCCGGGGATTCCGCTAGTCTATACTGGCTTCGGGTTGCTGATGCTCAGTGTGTTGATGAGCTATTTGTCTCACTCGCAGATTTGGGCTTTGGAGAAAAACGGCAAACTCTATGTGGGCGGCCGCACTAATCGCGCTCAGGTGACTTTTGAAAGAGAAGTTGTGGAGATTTTGGACAAGTTGGCCGAATCGAAAACAGCAGAGGGAAAAAGTGGGATATCCCCGACTTCTCTAGCCAGTCAAAGTTAATTGTAGGGTGGGCAATGCCCCACCTTACACCGGGATAAAAACCAATACTTGAAAGGAAATAAAGGCGATAAAAAGAATTGAATTCAGTCAACACGCATTACTAAAAATAGAAATTTTAGTAAGTCGCGGGGTTGCAATATCAACAGATATGATTTCGCAAACTATTAGAACCCCTAGTAAGCTAGAAGCAAGCGGTCAAGGGAAGTTTATTTGTCAAAAAAGATTGAATGGACTTGTCCTAAGAGTGGTCTACCAAGAATAGTCAGATAGAATTTTAGTAATTACTGCTTATCCTGGTAAGAGGTCAAGATATGAAAAAGATTAGATATAGCCCTGATGTAGATGCGATGCTGATTGAAATTTCCGATCCTCTTCGAGGGCTTCGCCAACGCCCGATCGCATTTGCCGAAGATGAAGGGCAAATGATTCTCCACTATTCTAGCAGTGGAGAACTGGTATTGATCGAAATATTAGACGTCAAACAATTTATCTCGTTAGAAGCTTTTTCTGAAGCAATTAAGTAATACCAATTTCAAAAAATCATGCAACAGTATTCTTGTCCCCCCCCAAAGCATCGGGGGGGCTAGGGGGGGTCGGAGACTCTTGCATGATTTTAGAGAAATGGTATAAGGTGCGCCAGAACCATGCTTTCCATGTCCATCGGCCATCTCAAACCTGACGCACCCTACTGCAATAACTATTTCATCATCTGTCTTGGTATCGAGTCAACAGTCAACAATCATCTGGCTTGAGTGCAACCGCAATTGATACTACTTCTCGTGTCGCACCTCAATCACAGTGTGTACGTTCCCCCTCGGAGAAAAATCGCCCTTCACAGTTGCTTCGAGCGGCGAGCAAGCTGCGACAAAATCGTCTAAAATTTGATTGATCGATTCTTCGTGAGAAATGTAGCGATCGCGATAACTGTTAACATACAATTTCAGGGCCTTCAACTCCACCACCCGCTCGTCTGGCACGTAAGTAACGTGAATTGTGGCAAAATCTGGATAGCCAGAAAACGGACACTTGCAAGTAAACTCCGGCAAAGTAATGTTAATCGTATAGCGCCGCCCGACTCGCGGATTCGGAAAAGTAATTAACTGCCCTTCCAAAATCTCGCGTTCGCCGTATTTCATTTCTTCGGTACTTGACTTTTGCGACATACTTTGTTCGGTTTGCTGGTGATTCATAGCGATCGACTAAAAATTTCTAACATTTAACTAAACTCACTATTAATATTTTTAACAAATATCTTGACGAATTGTATTGCGATCGATCTAATTGCAAATACTCTCAGGCTAAACTAAAAAAAGTTCACCCTCGCCAACTACTATGCAAAATACTACCTTATCTGACAATACATCCCCTGAAAACTCCAATAGTTACTCTCCATCGGTACCGATTTCGCTCTATCGAGAAGTCACCGCCGAATTGCAAGCCGCCCAAGCCATGCTTGACTCCCTCAAAACCCACAACCAGCAATTAGTCCAACAAAATCAACAACTGCGGCGAGAAGTAGAAACAGTAGTTCAAGTATCCCAACAACTACAGCAAGTAGTCAACTCGGCCCAAAGCGTCACCCAGACAGGGATGCCGCAAATGCCCTCAGTCAAATTCAATTTTAGCGTTGAACCGGAGCCTCCAGAACCTGTCATCTCGCGGAGTAGCTCTACCATACCTCAACCACCTCAGACAGTGGCTTTTCCCTTTCCCGTAGCGGAAGCCTCGCCCACATCCCCTCCGACACCCGAAACGCTTCCAGAAAAATTATTTTCAGAGGTGCAGGAAACTCCTTACCGCATTCGCTCTCAACCCAAAAAATCCTCAGACTTAAGCGGATTGTGGTTGGCCATCGCGATTTTTTTGATTGTTATTGCCGCCTTCGGTGCTGGTTATTTAGTTGTTCGCCCTTTATTAATGAAAAAGTAATTTCCAACAAGAATCCCACAGCCCGAGCCGTGGGATTTTTACCAAAACCTAGCATAAAATGTTCAAAGTTACGCTAATTGGCCATTATACTCTGGCGGCACTCGTTTCTAATGGACGAGGCGCATACTGCTCTTCACAAGCAGAACCTAGGCTGCCCACCCCGGGCTCGAAACCGCGCGTAAACTCAGTGAGTTTTACCTGTTTAGCTTCCAAAGCTGACTGTAGCACCTTCATGGCCTTGTGAGGGTCTCCGGCTCCGCAGAAAAATAAGTCTGCAGCAAAATAACCGTGTTCAGGCCAAGTATGGATTGCTATATGAGACTCTGCCAAAGTTGCAGTAGCCGTTACTCCGTGAGGACTAAACTGGTGCACGCACAAATCGATGAGAGTAGCTCCTCCGGCTTCGATCGCATCGAGTATGGCGCGGCGGATACGTTCAGGATCGTTGAGCAGGTCTCCTGGAGACTGCCAAGCATCAGCGATCAGATGGGTTCCCAATTGTTTCATTCTGCGGGGTTTTACCTCTAACTCACAATTCGTATCAAACCTTTTGACGATAGCACGATGTAAAAAATTTTGCAAGTAGTCTACCCAAAAAATCAAAAAATAGTGGTGAAGGGCGATCGTCCGAATAATTTTGGCACTTTAGGAGCAGCAACCTATAGCAAATATATGTAATAATCTGTTGGTGAAATCATAGATAATTATATTCCGTGAATCCCTTAAAAGTTTGGAAAAAAATTGCTCTGTTTGTTAGCTTAATGCTGTTATCGCTTGTGGGTGTCAAAACAGCCGCCTCTGCGACTTCCCCGGCAACAACCTTACAGGCTCAAAATTGCCCCTACGGAGGCAAACCTCGACCCTTCGCTCAAGTCGTCACCGCCAAAGATCCCCTCACTATCCGTTCCTCCCCCAACGGCCCGGTTATCGGTTTAGTTCCTAAAGGCTGGCAAGTCGTTACGGGCGATCGAGACGCAACGGGAAAATGGGTAAAAATTGGCAGTCACTTTAGTTCTAATACCCAAAATCTTGACGAAGGCAGGTTTATGAATGCACCGGATTTCCGAGTCGGTTGGGTTGATAAAAATTATCTAAAACCTTTAGGAAATTATTGCGAAAAGCCACTGAACGCACAGCGGGTAATTTTGCCAGAAGTATCAGATAAACAACAAGTTTTGATCGATCGAGATTGGCTGCAAATCGGAGATCAAATCGCCAGCCAAAACTCTGAAAAATAATTTGACCTTAATGAAATACGCATAAAAACCGCAGCGCAGCCAGCAAAAAGTGAGCGATAACAGCTTATGAGAGAATTGAGCGATCGCACCGCCATCAACTTAAAAAAAGTCTTAGAAGTTGCCCTAACTCTCCCAGGAAATTACCACCGCTTTTTGCAAGCTGGACTAATTGATTCCGACTCTGGGTTAAAACAACTTGTAACCGATTGGCAAACTGCTTTTAGTAACTTGCAGCCCATAGACAAACAAACTGTCCGGCAAAATCCAGGGTTATTTCTCGCAACTGCTGACGATTTAGTTTATCGAGGAATGACTAGCGGAACTTCCGGTGATTTTTTTACTTACTTTGCCGGTAATGAGTGGAATCAAGCGCGTTTATTGGCCCGCCACCGCGCTTTAGGTTGGTGGGGAATTGACGAACAAGTCCCAATTATTAATCTCGCCAGCCGCTTGCAGCCCCTGCGAGTTAACGATATTTCGTTAATTGGAAATATCACCGCCGATTGGCTGCAAAATTTAAAGGAATTGTTGCAAATTAAGCCTGCGGTAATTCGAGGTTATCCCAGTCGTTTGTCGGAAGTGGCGGCCGCCCTAGTTGGGCATTCAATTCCTGCTGTCTTAGGAATTATTTGTACAGGTGAGGTTTTATTTGAATTTCAAAAACAGTTACTTGAATCAATTTTTCAAACTTCTGTTATTAACGAATACGGTTGCCAAGAAACTGGGATTTCTGGCTTGAGTTGTCCTGAATGCGGGCGACTGCATTTAGATGTCGATCGCTGTTTTTATGAAATTATTGACGGTGAATTAGTCACTACAGATTTATTCAATTATACAATGCCTTTGATTCGCTATAAATGTGGCGATCGCATTCAATTAGATTTTGATGCGTGTCTTTGCGGGCGATCGGGATTCACCGCAAAAATTCTGGGCCGCAGTCAAGAACAAATTAAGACTCAGCAAGGCTGGAAATATCCGGGAGAAATCTGTTTACCTAAATTTCCGGGGATTCTGAATTATCAGATAGTCAAGCAAAATCAATTAGATGTAGATATTTGGCTGCAAGTCGAACCGCAGCAAGTTCTCGATCTGCAACCTTTACAGCTTTGGTTAGAAAATTTATTTGGAGAAGTTCGAGGGAGAGTTATTGTAGATTCATCGGATTTAAGTCAACTGGAAAATACCCAAAGTTGTAGCGATCTAGAGTGGATCGAATGGGTGACGAAAAAATCTTGGCGCGAGTGGTTGGAATTGGGTTTATTACCCGCAGGAGAAGCGAGAGAAATTGCATTATTGTTAAAAAGTTTAATTCAGCCGACAGCGATGGTAAATTCGGGGATTTCGCCGTTGGCCCAACAAGCCCTAGAAAGGCTATTACAACGTAAAACTTATCGGGAATCAACCGTAGAATTGATGTCTGTACGAGTATTGCTGTTGACTTGCAGCTTTTTAGCCGATCGCCCAACCAGACAAAATATCTACCACAGCGCCCAACAACGTTTAGCCGAGATGAATTGCGGCGAATATTCCGCGATGGTAGATTTACTAATTCCCAGTTTAGGATTCGACAGCAACACCGCTAGATCCATCTGGGAAAATACCAATTTACCCGATTCTGGCAAGCTAGATGTATTTAATATTCAACACTTATTAGCAGCATTCAATCTCGCAGCAAGCACAGCCAAACGCGAAAATCCCAAAATCGCGATCGCCTGGAAACCAATTTTATCTATTTTAATCGGAGATTTGAATTTTTGGGCCTCCAGATTCCAGATTCAAATTTTAGCATCCTGGTGGCAGTTGGTCAACGGAAAAACCCTCGCATCCAGCAACCACCGACAAACAACGGGCGATTCCTTTTTAGACGGTTGGCTAACTTGGCGGCAAGCAATTTTGGGCGATCGCGCATCAGCTACCACAGCATTATCTCAGTTACAAGCCACAGCAACTTTACCGACAGAAATAGCACGAGTCGAACTCGAACAAGGATATGCTAAACTACTTTGGCAAGAACCACTTAACCCCGTAGAATGGTTAGAGAAAATTCAAAAAAATGCTGGACTAATTAGCGCCAACTTGCCCGATCGAGATATCGATCCCATACCTTGGATACCGCTTTTGTGGAAATTAGCCCCACTTTGGTTAGCACGGGGAGAATCGGAATTAGCTTATCAGTGTTTAATTGCCGCCGCCCCGCCGGATATGCGCGCTTCGGGATTTGAAAGATTAGCAAGAGAAATGAATTACAAACAATCTACCATTTGCGATCGATCGTAATATACCTCCAATAATTCTTGCGGATTGGGTTGAAGATTTACAGTTTTTCAGGAAAAATATAATAGGTTATTGTCTAAATTTTGGTCGGATGGCGAAAGCGCAGATAAACGCAGGTAAACGCAGATATTTTTCAGACTGTTTCTGACTTTTGGTAGAGGTGTGATGGTAAGTTTAACTCTAATTATACTGGGTGAAAGTAATCTTGACTGGGAAAAAAAGGCGATCGCCACTTGGCAAAATCAAGGCTGCAACTTAGAATTAAAACAGGTAATTAGCATCAATCCTGCAATCCCCGATCGTGCAATTACAAATTGCACCTCGCCCGGTAATTTAGATGAATTAAAAATAGTCTCTTGGGCCTCGTTTTGGAAATTATTACAGACAATCAATACTGAATTAATAGCAATTTTACCTATTAACACAAAATTAAACTTTTTAGTGCCAAAATTAACCAATCTAGCCCTGCTATCTTTACCTCCAGCGGTGGATTTACCGCGAGAAACTGCCAAACAATATCCTGTCGCCGCCTTGGGTTGGATTGCTTCAACGCCTTTGGTAAAAGCAGCGCTACCGCAGTTAGAAATAAATTGCTGGAATTTTTTAGCAGTTGCGAGGGAATTAGAACGGCAAAATATTGCTTTTAGTTGGGGAACAACTACAGCAACTGCTACGAGTTTAGATGTTGTAAAGAACGATCGCGCAAAACCTCGTCCGATTCCTGGTAAAATATTAAATAAAATTCTAACAAACATCAATTATTCCCCAAAACATGATATAATTACAGGCAAATCTCGCGTCTTGGCGCTGATTCCCCATTATCGCTGCGAACAGTTTCTACATCGCTGCTTGCAGTCTCTAGTAGCTCAAACTACACCTCTGGATGGTATTGTGGTGCTGGATGATGGCTCGGATTCGCCACCTATCGATATTGTCCGAGAGTTTCCGGGAGTGACTTTATTAGCTTCGGCTGTGAATGTCGGGCCTTACCGCTTAATTCAACAGGCGATCGAACTAACAAATTATGATGCTTATTTGTTCCAAGATGCTGATGATTGGTCTAGCGAAAATCGCTTAGAATTGTTGTTAGCAGCAGCAGAAAATACTGGTGCTGAATTAGTGGGAACGCAGGAATTGCGCGCGTTTGAAGATGATAGGCTGTTACCTGTTGTTTATCCTCTCAATGTCAGCGCCGCCCTAGCAGAAAAACCGGGACATCCACTGTTACACCCTACTAGCTTAGTGTCGCGGGATTTAGTCTTAAGGTTGGGCGGTTTTGCTACGGGGTTGCGGTTTTCTGGAGATAGTGAGTTTTTGCTGCGATCGCACTTTGCTGCAAAAATAGTTAATATTCCTGACTTTGCTTATTTTCGCCGGCACCGAGAGGGTTCGCTAACTACCGATCGACAAACTGGACTAGATGCTCCGGTGCGTTTAGAATTGATTCAGCAACTCAAGAGTAGAGCGATCGCCAATACTGCGGCGGTGCGCGAGGGTAAACTACCAGATTTGCGTCCTTTGAAGACAGCAGAGGCGATCGAACTCAATTATATCACAGGTTCTTCCCTAAACTGGGCAAGCTAATACTATTTTAGATTGATTTTATACTTGGCAATTCCTTGTTGAGCTAGCCTCTTTTTTCAAACTGTTATAGACATCATGTTACAGGTAATTATTCCCCTTAAGAACCGTCCTGAAATCGGCGACTGCGTGCGATCGCTTTTAGTGGGCTTTCCGGTCACTAAAATCATTATTTGCGATGGTGGAACAACAGAATCTCAATGTTTAATTGCTTTACACGCTCTAGCCCAATTAAAAGAAATAGAGTGGTTAAAATATCCTCAATCCGACTTTAATAAAGCTCAGTTAATCAATCAAGGAATTCTCCGCGCCACCGCCGAATATTTGCTAATTTCCGATGCAGACATTATCTGGAATCAGCAGGAAATTTTACAATTATTATACTCTGTTGTATCCCCAAATAGTCTAAAATTATTATCGCTCAATAATATAAAAACTGTAGAAAATCTACCGCAGTTATTGCCTGTATCTGCCAAATCGCGAGAAAATGGGATTATTTGCTGTGTGAAAACTGTCGGAGAATCTCGCCCGCAAACCGCAGCTTTGAAGCGAAAACGCTATACTTACAACATCCAGATGCGCCAACAGACTGCCACGGTTAATATTGTAGAGGCGGTGGCGGGCGATCGCGATCGACCGGGCTGCGGCTTAATCTGTGCCCGCAAACAAACGCTATTACGCTTGGGAGGATACAAGCAAATTTTTACAGGTTGGGGATGGGAAGACCAAGATTTGCTAATTCGCGCTACCCTGTTGGGAATCGAGATCTGCAGCGCGGGGAATGTAATCCATATTTCTCATGCGGATCGGACACGCAACCAACATCACCAGCAACTACCAACCCAGCAAACGCGCGATCGCAATATCATCTCTTGCTTGCAATCTCTCCAAAAAGGCGCTCTATTTGGCGATTTAGTCCAACCACCAATTTTACCTCCTCAAATTTTGGAAATTACCACTAATTTTACCTCGAATTATAGCCGTGACTGAAATTCAGTTATCATTAATTATTACCTACCGCCAGCGAGAACACCACTTGAAAACTCAACTCGCGTGGTGGAAAACTCAAGCTTCCTCAAATTTATTATCTATTTCCGAAATTATTTTAATCGAGATCGATCGGGTTTCTTCACCTTGGATTTTACCAGAAATTACCAACCTACCAATCAGCTACAATTATCTTCCCTGTGCGGGAACTTTTCATAAAACCAAAGCTTTAAATTTAGGTTTATCTCTGTCGCGCGGACAATGGGTGACAGCTTTTGATGTCGATCTCATTCCCTACCAAAATACCCTAGAGCGCCATTTTAAAATGGCTCAAATTTCCTCCGAAATGTTAGTCACTGGCTATCGAATGATGTGCGATAAAGCCTGCTTGGATTTCGAGCAAAATTCTGCCATAATTGAAGAGTTGAAAGTTGCGCCCGAAGATATGCCGACAGCCCTATTTAAGCACTTGACACGGCGGGAGCGGTTTGGAGTTTCACCCATATTTCAACGCCAGCGCTTAATAGAAATCGGCGGATGGGATGAGACATTCATTGGCTGGGGAGCAGAGGATCAAGATATTGTTGAACGCTACTTAGGAGAGGATAGCTATTTTTGTCGATCGCCCGAATTAATCTACCTCCATTTAGCGCACCAACCCGATCCGAATTGGTCAGAATCTCAGTGGATAAAACAAAATCGCCAGCACTATTATACTAAACGCCAGTTGTGACGGGGGCGGTTGAAACCGCGTCTACACAAACAAAGTCGGCCTGCGCCGACTGGTTTCTAAAGGGGAACCCAAACCCGGATTTGAGATAGCTCTAAAACCCGTGCTTGTGAGAAACCCAGTTTCTCAAATAAACCCGGTTTACAGGTATTATAGTTTATCGACTAAACCAGACTTGAATCAACTGTCTAATATTTGCTATTAGACATTTCCAAGAATTATTTTGAAACAGGCATAGAGCCGGTTCTTGGCTTTTAGGAGAGGTCTCTTATAGCAACAACTAACAACTACCAACTGCCAACTGCCAACTGCCAACTGCCAACTGCCAACTGCCAACTGCCAACAACCAACTGCCAACTGCCAACTGCCAACTGCCAACTGCCAACTAACAACTAACAAGTTGCAACATATCAATCGCGGCTGTGAGTAGCTCCATTCGGCAAAATAGCGCCGCCCAAAGCCGCTTGATTCAAATTATCAACATTTAAGCTCGCCCCAATCAAATTCGCCTCTGACAAATTAGTTCCTGTCAAATTTGCTCCTGTCAAAGAACTTAGCAGCAAACCCGCTCCCGATAAATTGGCGTGACTCAAATTTGCCCCCCGCAAATCCGCTTCCAACAAGCTAGCACCCGACAAATTCGCACCGCTCAAATCAGCTCCCCGCAAAGAAGCTTTGTTCAAATTCGCAGCCCTCAAATCAGCATTGTGCAGAATCAAACCATTTAAATTGGCTTTACTTAAATTAGCTCCGTGTAAGTCAGCACCGCTCAAATTAGAGCCATTTAAATTAGCACCGCTCAAGTCAGCCCCGCTCAAATCAGCACCGCTTAAATCAGCAGCGCAAACAGAAGCCTCCCGCATACTTGCTTCGCTCAAATAAGCGCCAACTAAGTTGACACCTCCGAGATTTCCGCGATTGAGATAAGCCCGAATTAAAGTTGCTCCGCTCAGGTTGGCCCCGCTCAAATCCACTTCGCTGAGAATCGCTCTAGTCAAATTTGCTTTGCTTAAGTCAACCCCGCTCATAATTGCTCGACTAAGTGTCGCCCCGCTCAAATTAGCCTCATTTAGTTTCGAGCTGCTTAACAAACAAGCTCCTACTAAACTCGCTCCAGTTAAAATAGCTTTGCTCAAGTCAGCGCGAGACAATATTGCTCCGCTGAGATTTGCCCCACTAAAATCTGCTGCGATCGCCACAGTTCCAGTTAAACTAGAAGTGCCGAGGTTAGCTTCAATTAATTTTGCTTTAGATAAATTAGCCCCGCTCAAGTCGGCACCGTTTAAATTAGCTCCAATTAGTTTGCTTCTAATTAAGTTGGCTCCTTTCAAATTAGCGTTGCTCAAATTTGTGCGACTGAGATTAGCTTCAATCAAATGAGCTGCAATGAGGTTTGCTCCTCGAAAATCTCGTTCCCCGTTTCTATGTCTAGTTAAAAGTTCATTGGCACTTAAAATTTCAGTGAAATCCATAAAAAAAGTTGAGTGAGTTTCCTTAATTTCTCGATGTTCTATGTTGTCTGAAAGTTGGTTGTATTGTGTTTGCCAGTCAGTTTTGTCGATCGATACGGCTACAGTAAAAATCATCAAAACTGGTTGATTACTAGCATCACTCTGTTAACTTAGTTATAACCAGCCCTGTAGGGCGTGTTTGATGAGTTTGGTTTAAACTCTCCAAAATACTTGAAATATCGTCAGAATGCAGGATGGCCGCCAGCACCGGCTAATCTTGAACGGTTGGCTTAAGACGGTAGCCAAAAAGTCAACCGATCGCCCAGCGATGAGAAACAAGGTCAACCGGTACGCGGTGCACACCCTAGTTTTTTACCAAATTTCAAGGGTTTCAGGCAGTTTTAACCAAGGGTTTGACACGCGCCAGACAGGGCTGCCTAGTTATAACTTACGAAAATCAACCATGTTTTTCGTAACAGATTTTGGGTTTTCCACCGAGGCAGTCATTAATAAACAGAGTTTATCGCCACCCCGCGTAAGTCCTGTCAGTCTTATTTTGCTAATAGTTAGTTGCGACTGATGTTAGTTGTTAATTGTTAGTTGTATTTATACTAACTGCTAATCACTAACTATTAACTACTAAGCATTTGCCAAACTCGCAAAATATTGATAAATTGTCGATCGCCCTTGTCAAGGTCGATCGCCTATTTGGGGTATTGCTGCCGGCATCCCCGCCCCCTTCTGAGCCGAAAAATTGCCGGTACGGGCGATCGAATTTATTAGTGCCAGAAAGAAATAAGAACTCGAAGCTTCAAATCCGAATGTCTGCTACTTTCTGCCTTCTATCTTCCATCGCCCATCAAAGCAGAACCCTGCCAGCTCAGCTAGTTTCACCTCCCCCCACTGTACTCGCGTCCAGTGAAATCTCACAGGAAGGCTGTTTCCCTCACTCGCTCCCAAGGGCCGGGCGAAGCAAAAAACAGGCTATCTCTCGCCTGAGATTTCCCGAAAAAATGCCCCGCGAGGCTGATGCTTGCTCCCGCGATGCTGTGCTTGCTGTCAATCTTGACTCGATCCATGAGCGCTTGCCGTTCTAATTAACAGAAAGCCCGACACCAGACGCGCTGCCGGACATAAAAGCTGTTCCTGGCTCAAATGCTTCGCTGAGACATTGCCAGAAAAACTGTATTCATGCCACACGCAGGTGTTGCCAACGGCCATTGGGCTGCTACAGCCAACCAATCACCAGCCTCAGTCTGGACTGAAGGGGACGACAATATTATTATTAGTCATATGAACTTTTAACTGAATGTGAGTGGGAAGTCCCGCACCCTACCTGTACTCAGGTGGGTGACGGGATGAAAACGAACCAGAAACAAGTTGAGCGATAGCGAATCAGTGATACAATTGCACTATCTTGACCACTATCCTCCTAGGCGAAAACCAAGCTAAACGGAGCGTGTAGCCAGAAAAAGTATGGGTCTTAGGAACTAGGACTCCGGCCTGTGGAGGGAAGATCAGACTCCTTGCTTCAACGGATAGCAACAGCACATCCCAATGAATCAGGAAGCCAGTGCTGTATGCTACGCATCAGCGTCTGGTAGTTCACGATACTTCGGCTTCGCTGTACAAATTTGTGATTTAAGATTTTAGCATGGCCAATGACTTATTCTATATGAGTTTGGAGTTGGTCGAAAGTTGCTTGTTTACCAGAAAAAATGGGTTTAAAGCCTTCCCCTTGTAGGGTGTAAGGAAAAATTAATTTCCCTAGCAGGCAATCACCTCGCGATCGACTACCGGGTAACTGTCCTTTTGTCAACTATCAACTGTTGAATAGTGTCGCTTTTTTTAACTTTCTAAAACAAAACAAAAGCCAGCTTTCACAAAAAAAGCTGACTTTTGAGATTATTCGATCGGCCAAGCGTTCAACGCCCATCCCCTAAACAATCCGAGTGCGGGAGATGCACTACCCTGCCGTTCGTAGAAACAATACCCAAACCGAGTTTGAAGTAGTGAACTACCAGACGCTGATGCGTAGCATACAGCACTGGCTTCCTGATTCATTGGGATGTGCTGTTGCTATCCGTTGAAGCAAGTAGTCTGATCTTCCCTCCACAGGCCGGAGTCCTAGTTCCTAAGACCCATACTTTTTCTGGCTACACGCTCCGTTTAGCTTGGTTTTCGCCTAGGAGGATAGTGGTCAAGATAGTACAATTGTATCACTGATTCGCTATCGCTCAACTTGTTTCTGGTTCGTTTTCATCCCGTCACCCACCTGAGTACAGGTAGGGTGCGGGACTTCCCACTCACATTCAGTTAAATTCTTGGGTGGCCGGTCAGGCCCTGATTGGGGTCGTAAATACCAGGTGTAGTATCAACGCCGGGAGTGCCGGGAGCGCCGTAATCGGCCCGAGCGCCATCGACGCTGGGATAGTCGTAGATGCTCCAATCCTGAATGCCGCCGCGGCTCAAAATCTTTTCAGCTCTGGCGATTTCTGCTTCGCTACCGTCAAGCAGCACCAAATAATCTCCCCTTGCCACTCGATCGCTGTATACTCTAGCTTGCTCTTCAGGAATTCCCAAACCGACCAAAGCTCCGAGCAAACCGCCTGCAGCCGCACCCAAAGCAGTACCGGCAAGTGTAGTGGCGATCGCCGTAGCGGAGGCTCCTGCCAGCATAATCGGCCCGATACCAGGAATTGCCACCAGGCCCAGACCCACCAACAAGCCCGTCAAACCGCCCAAAGTGCCGCCTGTGAGCGCGCCCTTGGTCGCTCCTTCATCAGCCTTATTGTCGGCGCTGTCGTGTACGTCAATCCCTGCGATGTCGCCTTGAGAATCAGCATCTTTAGCGATCACCGAAACCCGATTCATGTCAAAACCCGCTGTTCTGAGTTCTCCCAGGGCGTGCTCGGTCTCGCGGCGGGTTGAAAATACCCCCACAGCGCGCTTGTCGTGGGTCGAAGCTCTGCGGTCGGTGTGTGTCGGCACATCGTAAATGCCCCAATCCTGAATGCCCCGCACGCTCATAATTCCTTCAGCAGTGGCAAGTTCGGCATCTGTTCCTTCTACGAATACCAAATATTCTCCGCGCGAGAGGCGATCGCTATAAACTTTAGCTTTGTCTTCGGGAACGCCCAAACCAATTAAGCCGCCCACCAAACCGCCTGCTGCAGCCCCAATCGCACCTCCGACCACAGTATCGGCCAGCAGAGTCGCGATCGCGCCCCCCGCCATAATCGGGCCAACTCCCGGAATCGCCAGCGCCCCAATGCTGCCGAGCAACCCAATCAAACCGCCCGTCACGACTCCCGCCGTCGCGCCAGCTTTCGCGCCGCCCCCCACTTTCTCATCGGTGCTCTTAGCAGCGCTAGCGCCCCCAATTTCGTTCCCATTGAGATTTTCCCCAACTACCGAAACTTTATTCATCGGAAAGCCGGTACTTTGCAGTTCCGACAGGGCTAGTTCCGTATCGCGGTAATTAGAAAAAGATCCTACAGCTCGCTTGTTTTGACCTAAAGCCATTTTTTTGTCCTTCAAAATAAACTACTTTTACACAACTACAGAATTTATGCTCTGCTTGCTACCATTAATCACATTTATTCATTTTTTTCGACATTTTTCATCGGTCGCTGGGAATAACTTCGACCTCTTTCTTCAGGCGGATTTACCCGGATTTTCAGAAATTGGAAATCGGCGGAAATTGGGAATGGGAAATTGCAGGTATTGCACGAGTTTTGAGTTGGGAGTTTTCAGTGCGTGAATCTTAAAACTTTTAACTTAAAACCCCGTTACCCGGAAGGAAGAGTCACCCAAGCATTGAGAGCCGCTTTTAAAAGCACTTTTAAAACTCCCAATTTTCCGTTTGCTCTCTTCCTTCTTTCCCTTTTCCTTCTTGTTACCCGCTCGCGACTTGTGAGCCAGCATAGCCGAAGCAAGCCGAAAAGCTTTATTGCTTCTTCCTGCTAATTAATTACTTAGGCGATGCAGGTGCAGCCGGGGCAACAGTAGCCGTAACGTTCACCATTTTGACACCCTTAATTTCTTTAGCTAGCGGCTCAATTTTAGCTAAATCTTCTTGATTGGGAACAGTGCCAGCTACGGTGACAACCCCATCTTTGGCGTCAACAGTTAGCTGACCTTTGGTGATGTTCACTTCCAACTTGGAGCGAACTTCACTTTGGAGGTCGCCATCGGCTCTGATTGCATCGCCTCCAGTCACGTTGTTGCGCTGTTCTCTGGCTCTGATATCAGAATTTGCTTGGTTTTTGCGAATGTCGCTAGTGGCGTCGGACTGAGTTTTTTTAACCGTATCCGCTGGGGGCGGGCTGGCGGCATTTTCTGTGGTGGTGGTAGAATTAGGAGCGTCAGCACTTGTTTTAGCTCCATCGCTACAAGCCGCAGCTCCAAATAATAGGAGAGCGCTGATGACAATTGGTGTTAGTTTGTTCATAAGATCTAATAACCTCCGGGTAAGCTTTCGATGAGTCTAGACTTGGTTGAGCACTGCGCCGCGCCTGACAGAATCTGTGTTGGCTGCGTAGTTTGTGCTGATTGCGGAAAAATCCTTGTCTCAAATATATAAATTTGAGGAAGTTCTTACATCGCTCTACAGGTGTAAATTCTATATTATAAGTTACGCAATTGTCACGCTACCATCAAGTTATAGGGTGCGTCAGACGCATTATTAGATCGAGATCATCAGGGTTTGGACTTCTGGGGCATCCTACTAATTCTGCCCTTTGCGTAAGTGGTGTATGTATTTCGTTAGATAGATGACAAAAAACCAAACAATGTGTTACGTCCTGTTTAACTTGTAGCAAGTTCGAGCCAAATATCGGGTATTGACCGATCGAGTTCTCAATCCCCCAATCTAAAATCCCCCAATCTAAAATCCCCCAATCTAAAATTATCACCTTTTTGAGAAAAAATATCATTAGTTATAAACCCACTATTTCTCAAAAACCCGATCGCTCTCGATATTTTTCGTTACCAAAGTCAATATTTTCGTGCAAACAAAGTTGAAAAGCCTCAATTTTATTAATAAATTCGATCGTCGCCACTTCCAGCTAATTTTTTACTCCCACCTCGAACCTATTACCCACTACGGCTAAATTCGTTAAACGCCACAAACAATTAGTTGCCGATTTTCTGGCTTCAAAACAAACGAAAAGAATCAAGAAATTTTTGAGCGTTTTCTGGTTTCGAGGTGGTCGCAACCAAGCCGTAAACGCGGGTTTCCACCAAAAATACTTGGCCCACACCTACAGGTGCAGCCGGAGAAAGCGGTTGAAACTCAAACTCTTTTCCCGGATAGCTGCCGAGGGAAATATCCCGCACTTGCAGCAATTTAGCATTTGACCCTACAACAAAGAAATCAACGGCATTATTTAAAGTAATTTTGATATTATTATTACTATTATTGTTGCCGAGCCGAAAATCGAGATCGAAGTATTGAAGTAAATAACTGTCTTTGTTTTTCAATACAGACCTGTAGGTATGAGCGATAACTTGAGTTGAAAAAGTTTCGGCATTAATTTTAGGATTTCCCGGCATATCGATCGCAAACAAACCCATCGCCGAGCAAAACGGCTGCCACTCTGGCATCTCCAAAGCAGGCCGCTGCGGGGCGGCTTGAGCTTTTGCCAAAGTGGCAAACTTGACAGGGAATATCAGTAATGTAGCAGTAACTAAGAATAAATGCAGCAATTTCATTTGGGTAAAAATTATATTTGCCCGATCGATCTGCGCTAGCCTAGAAAGATATCCGCAAACGAGGGATTTATGCTGAATACTATATTTACTCAACGACAACGCAAGTCGATCGGGCAAGCTAAAACCAGTAAAACCAATAAAACCAATATACTCCCTGGTGTAAAGACTGGGCTGGCCCTGTGTCTGCTAGCTGCTGTCACAGCTTGTGCAAACAGCCCCAACAGCAAAGCACTCGAAGAATCTTTAGCCGCCGATCCCAAATTACAACAAAATCCAGTAGTTTTATCTCCCCCGCCTCCTCCGCCAGCAGTCGAAACCAGCACAACCGCCAAACTTCCTCCCGACTTCCCCACCGAGATTCCACTCTATCCTAACGCTCAGTTAATCGAAGTTGGCGGGCAAACCGATCCGTCGCCAAAAACTGTACGGCTGCGCTGGGAAAGCACAGATCCGATTAATTCCGTACAGAACTTTTACACCAAAGAATTTGGGCGCAGCAACTGGCAAATAGTCAGCAGCCCCAGCGCCGACGAACCAGGTACTTTAGTCGCAACGCGAGATAATTTGCGGGTAACAGTGTCGCTTTCTCCTACTCAAAAAGTAGGGGGTTCTACAGAATTTGCGATCGATTATAGTAAAGAGAGTTCAGAAAATGCCAGCAGTCCCCAACCTAACAATTCGGAGTCTAGCCCATCTCCAAGCGCTTCACCAACTCCATCTAATTCAGAGGAAACTACCCCAGCACCATCAGCTTCGCCAAAATCAGCAAAAGTTAGCGAATTAGACAGCCAAATTCCTCAACAATTGCGCCAGTATGTGGCAGATTTGGCTCAGTTGGAAGTGCTGAAAGTGCGAACTACAGAAAATGCTAACTTAGAAACTAACAGCACTTTGCCCAAACCCAACAAAATTATCACCCGCCGCGAATACGCCCGCTGGTTAGTAGCAGCAAACAACCAGATTTATGCCAGCCGTCAAGGCAAACAAATTAGATTAGCAGTAGACTCTAGCGAACCCGCCTTTTCTGACGTATCCAAAACAGACCCAGATTTTTCAGTAATTCAAGGTTTAGCAGAAGCAGGTGTAATTCCGAGTTCGCTTTCAGCAGACACTAAAGATGTGAAATTTCGCCCCGATGCACCTTTAACTCGCGAAACAATGATTCTTTGGAAAGTGCCTTTAGATACTCGTCAAATTTTACCGACAGCTAACATAGACGGAGTGAAAGAAAAGTGGGGCTTTCAAGACGCTTCTAAAATTGACTCCCAGGCCTCGCGGGCAATTTTAGCTGATTTTAACAATGGAGATTTGGCAAATATTCGCCGAGTTTTTGGTTTTACAACTTTGTTTCAGCCGAAGAAATCCGTGACTCGCGCCGAAGCTGCCGCTAGTTTGTGGTATTTTGGTACTCAAGATGGGGGATTGTCAGCTAAAGATGCTCTGCAAGCAAAGTCTCAACCTACTCAGTAAAGTTGTTTGAGTGTTTAAAAGTTCACACAAAGCATCTATTTATTATGAAGCAAGTTCGATCGTTCCGACAGAAGAGCACCATTCTCAACAAGCTCTTAAAAACCGGGTTTCTGAACTTCAGATATAGGTTGTGATGCTAAATTTGCGGTCAGAAACCCGGTTTTTGCCACAGGTGCTCTTCTATCAGATCGTTCCGACTTAGGTTGTCAGCAAAAGAAGCACCCAAGTCAGAACCATCGAACCTTTTTGATTGCGGTAGTCACCGCAGTAGAAAATTCCCGTTTCTGTAATTTCTGTGCGCGAGTCACAGTCACAAATCCTTTCAAACACCGTACATCAACATCTCTCTGCTTAAACGGCGCACGCTGCGGGCTCAATTGTTTTCCCTCAGTCTTCATTTATGTATTCTCCGACACAATTTCTGGAAATTCCGAGAAGATTTTGTACGTATTTTAACCAACAGTTTTCAAACCTCTCAGTAGGATTCCGGATGCGGTAGCGGCCTTAACGATAAATGAAAAAGAGTGTTTGAGCTCTGGGAGAGCGTTTTTTAATGTACGATATGACCAAAAAAAATGGGATACAAGCCCCTTCTTCAGTGGCCGGCTTTTCTTGATTTCTGATATACTCCTTCAAAACTTCTTTCTTACGCACCCCCAACAGAAACGGCAAAATAACTAGGACTCCACAATGCTTCTTTGTGGGGTTTTTTGTGTCCAGCCTGTCCGTATCTACGACTGGAAACGCCTTTGAGCGCGTTAACTATTTGAGATATCTACAATTTAGGCGGATACTCGATCGGCGCATGAACATGATCGGCTTCCCCGTTGAACTCTAGCACTCGAAAGTTCATTTTTTGAGCTACAAGAGAGAAACGACTTTTCAATCAAATCAAGACCTTCGCCAGTGAATACAGACCGACGATATTTTGTTATGCAGACCAAATGTATTTTAAGCTCTGTAACAGAATGACGTTCGCGACGGTAAATAGTTGTCATTACTTGTAGACCAATATATAATCAAACCTACAGACCAATATTCAGTATAACCATGAAGGCGAGATTCAAGTACAGATTTTATCCGACGACAGAACAAAAGCAGAGCTTGTCTCGGCTGTTTGGCTGCGTGAGGGTCGTCTGGAACGATAGCCTAGCCCTCTGCAAGCAGTGTGAAAAAAAGCCAAGTTCATCTGATTTGCAAAAAATCGTAATAACCCAAGCGAAAAAGACCGAAGAAAGAGCTTGGTTGAGCGAAGTTTCTAATATTCCTCTACAGCAATCTGTAGCAGACTTAGAGACAGCTTTCAAAAACTTCTTCGATTCCTGTAAAGGAAAACGGAAAGGTCGTAAGGTTGGTTATCCTAAGTTCAAGAAAAGAACAAATAGCCAGTCGGCCCGATTTAGGATTGGAGGTTTTTCTCTGAAAAATGGCGGTGTCTACTTAGCCAAGATTGGTATTGCCAAGCCAATATGGTCAAGGGATCTACCCTCTGAGCCTAGCTCGGTAACAGTAATCAAAGATTGTGCAAATCGTTATTTCGTAAGTTTTGTGGTAGAAGTTCAACCTGTTCAATCTGATGCTAAAAACCAAAGTATCGGAATCGATTTGGGTATTAAAACTTTTGCTGTGATGAGCAACGGTGAAAAAGCTGAAAGTCCCGGCTATAAAAAAATAGACCGAAAAGTTCGCAAACTCCAGCGCAAATTAGCTCGCCAGCCACAAGATTCTAAAAGGAGAAACATAACCCGAATCAAAGTTGCTAAGTTGCACAACCGCATTGCCGACACCCGTAAAGATTTCCTGCACAAATTGTCAACCAAAGTGGTCAACGAAAACCAAGTGATTATTTTGGAAGATTTGAACCTGTCAGGGATGGTGAAAAACCGGAAACTTTCACGGGCAATTAGTCAGCAAGGATGGAGAGAGTTTAGGACTCTCTGTGAGGCTAAGTCTGAAAAGTTTGGGAGAGAATTTCAAGTAATTAGTAGGTGGCAACCTACTAGCCAAGTTTGTGCGGATTGTGGTTTTAAATGGGGCAAAATTGATTTATCCATTCGTTCAGTGCTTTGTGTTGGTTGTGGTACTGAGCAAGATAGAGATCAAAACGCATCCAAGAATATCGAAAAAGTCGGGATGGGGAATCGCCACGACTCAAAACGGACGCAGAGGGATTGTCAGACTAGCAACGGTTAGCAGAACCCGATGAAGCGTCAAGAATCACCGCTCATTTATGACGGTGAGTATTTCAACCGATTTACCCCGCAAGACATGGCGAAATGCAGCTTAGTCCTGCGCCAGCTAGGTAGAAATACAGCTAGTATGGAGGCTTGCAGCCAGAAAATTGTTAAATTTATTTATCAACATTTTTGCAGTTCGGAAACAGGAGAAAATAGCTGTGTTTTGGTGCGTTTGTTCAAAACTCATCCCTACGGGGAATTAGAAGAATCTTTGCAACAGTCTGTCCGCCGTTTGATGAACAATCATTCCCCTGCATCCGACATGAAATGCTGGACTTTGCTAGCAGCAGCAGGCGCGGAACCGCAGTGGAATTCTCGGCATACAGCAGCCCAAAATACTGCTATTGGGTTAGTTAGCACCGAATTAGTAGCCGAAATGCCGACGATTTCGGCAATAATCCGACAGTTTGGTTTAGACATTCCTACAGTCATCGGAACCCAGCGAGAAAGGTTCCTGCAATTAGAATCTGCAGTATTAAATATTTTTCACGTTTCAGAGGCAAAAGGCAGTCTCTTGATTCCCGAACAAAAATCTTTAATTATTCCCTACCAAGTCAAATCTGTGTTGGGATTTGGGGGACTTCTGCCGTCTGGGAGTTTGTTTGCTGTAGAGATTCTCCTGAAAGTTAAAATTTCACAAAATACGGCTGAAATGTTTAAACATTTAGCACTGAGTGTCAAAACGGCTTTGTTGTTTGGTGATGAAAAAGTTGTATTTGATTCCTCAAATACTGCGGAAATATCGGCAATCAATAATGATTTTTACGAAAATCATTTTCTGGAATATCAGATTTCTAATTTGATTCAGTTGCTGGATTTTTCAGAACAAGAAATGCTCAGACAAGCCTCTCGTTTTCAACAGATAATTGATAAGTTGCAGCGCGAAATTGCCGATCGCAAAAACAAGGAACAAGCTTTGCCACTAAGTCAAGAGTCATTCACGGGTATCCTCAATGTTCCCAATGATGGTATTGTTCGCCTTGAGGAAAATCAAGGAAGTCAGCGTTTTGATCGAGGAGACGAACAGATTTAACTCAACTTCTGTTGTTAAAATAGATTCGCAGCATGGGAATGCAATTTTTTAGAATCTTAGATTGATGTTTGAGGTGAATTTCAAAATTAGAATTAGCTTCGTAGGCGTGAATCACGTTCTGGGAAACTTGTTTTTCGCAGCAAGGGGAAATAGCCCGACCTTGGCTCAAATATCAATAATTGTTCTTGGATATTGGGAGAATTGCTCGACTCCGCAGCAGTCATTTAAAAGCACTTCTATAAATTTTCCCTCTAGGCTTTTTTTTGCAGGGACGTTTACTTGATACCGCTTTTTTTGCACAATTAATTGTTTTAGCAATTGAAAGCTAGCAAATATAGCCTTGCTCATAAAGATGAGGTACTATCCGGCATAGGGCTCCGTGGGCATAGGACTATACTCACTTTTGTTATCGCCGCTATATGTTGATTTTTCACTAATTTTTGGGCTATGATTTTGCGCTGCATTAGTGGCGCTAAATCTTTGAAAAATAAAGCCATAATTTACTTTGTCGTTACTGTCAAAATAACAACATTTCGGAGGGTTTGAACTCTAAGGAGTAAATCTGCTTTAATGTATGTCAAAATGCGATTCCAAACGCGGGAATAAAAAATGTTAGAGTTCGATCGCCTGTTTCAAACAATCGAAGAATTAGTTATGCTGCACTCTCCCAGCGGTGTAGAGTCGGAAATTAACCAGCGGTTGATGGAAAAATTCGCCGCTTTGGGAGTGAATGCTTGGATCGATCGCGCCGACAATGCGATCGCCCTAATTCCTGGCCGCAATCCCGAAAGGTCGATCGCCATTACCGCCCACAAAGACGAAATTGGGGCGATCGTCAAAACCATAGGCGATCGCGGCCGCGTGGAAGTCCGCAGGTTGGGCGGCGCGTTTCCGTGGGTGTACGGCGAAGGTGTCGTCGATTTGTTGGGCGACAAGCAAACAATTAGCGGCATTCTCAGCTTCGGAAGCCGCCACGTTTCTCACGAATCTCCTCAAAAAGCTCAGCAGGAGGATGTTTCTTTGAAGTGGGAAAATGCCTGGATCGAAACCAAGTGTACCAGGGAGGAATTAGCCGAGGCGGGAATTCGGCCGGGAACGCGGATGGTGGTGGGAAAGCACCGCAAGCGCCCGCTGCGGTTGAAGGATTGGATAGCGAGCTACACCCTGGACAATAAGGCTTCTGTGGCGATTTTGCTGGCTCTGGCCCAATGTTTGCAAGAGCCTGCGGTGAATGTTTATCTGGTGGCTTCGGCGAAGGAGGAGGTTGGGGCGATCGGGGCTTTGTATTTTTCGCAGCGCCAGCCGTTGGACGCGCTGATTGCTTTGGAAATTTGCCCTCTAGCGCCAGAATACCCGATCGATGATGGCGAAAACCCGGTTTTGCTGGTTCAGGACGGCTACGGAGTTTACGATGAAGGATTGAACGCCCAATTGCGCGCAGCCGCCGCAGCAGCCGATGTGGAGGTGCAGTTGGCCGTAATTAGCGGTTTTGGGAGCGATGCTTCGATCGCCATGAAGTTCGGCCATGTAGCCCGCGCGGCTTGTTTGGCTTTCCCGACGCAGAACACCCACGGGTTTGAGATTGCTCGCTTGGGGGCGATCGGCAACTGCGCCAGCATCCTCAAAGCTTACTGCGAGCAGCTTTCGGACGACTAGAAAAAAAACTTTCACAAAGTAGTTGACAGATTGGGAAAAATTAGTTAAGGTAATAAAGGTGCGGAACACAAGCAAACGCAACGAAACGCGCCCCCATCGTCTAGAGGCCTAGGACACATCCCTTTCACGGATGCGACGGGGATTCGAATTCCCCTGGGGGTATTGAAAATCTAACTCTGATATCAAAGTGATATCTAGCAACTGGTAAAGGCAAAAACCCGAACCCACAAGCTAGGTATCATTTTTGCATTTGGGGTGGGTGAGAAACTTAGTTTTTGATTAAGGGTACAAATCTTGTTCTATTAAATCAATCAATTCAAGAATATTTATTGAAGAGCTAGGTTCAACATTTGACTCTTCGCAAATAGGAACATGATGGTGAGACAATGGATAGGTGACGAGGTGCGATCGCATTTTGCCTTGAAAAAAATATGCGATCGCTCCTCAATTCACAGACCGATTTTTTGCCGAATTTAATTCAGTTTTTCTCTACAGCTCTGTGATAAACTTTCTCAAGTCATTAGCACGGTTCACCCAACCCTGCAAAAAGACATCCTGGGAAATGTTTTCCTCAACTCTCCTGCGATGGTAAGCAATTCTTCCATCGATAATATTCAAGGCTGTTTCTTTGTTATTGTTAGCTCGCATTCCACTTTCAGTTTGCGGCCCAAAAATTCCATCAACGCCAACTCCTAATGCTTCCTGTAAAAACTGAACAGCACCGCTTACTCCAAAAAGGACAGCAGTATCAAAATGCACTATAGCTAGAGGCAATATCATTGAATCAGCCTGAGATGGTTTCCAATACATCTCGAAGTAGATTTCCATCACTTCGGCATCCTCAATAAACTGCACATCCTTGGTGGGGAGTCCTTTGGCAATCCTGTAGGTGTCATAATTTCTATGGGTAATACCTTTGTTTGTCGGCCCGCCTAAGTCAAATGGGTTATCGACATAGCCTCCTTCCCACATCAAGGTGAATTGAAGTGCGAACGCAAGTTTATTTGGCAAAGAACCGGGCGCACCGGTCGAAAAAGAAGTTACACCAGGAGTACCCCGGCGATCCATAAGTTTTTGGAAAAATGTCGGCCCAAATAAGCCAGTGTTCATGTTGTTGAGGAATACTGAATCGCAAAAACGAGTTAGCGCCTTCTTAGTAACGTTTCCAAAAATTCCATCTACATCAGATAATTCCAGTAAACCAAGAGCATTAAGCCGGCGTTGGATTTCCCGAACTAATTCCTTGTCAGCAGTGAGTTTTTCCAACTTAATCACTCGCTTATTTTTCAAGATTTCCCCAAGTTTTGATAGATCCTCTTTTACTTCTGGAATATCGTCGGGGTTAGGGCCGCGTCGTTGCGGAATAGAAACTCTATGTAGCCACATTGTTGCAGTAGATTCGATCTTGTTACTATCCCAATTCCTATAAAAATCCAAAGCGTCTGGCCAGTTAAAGGCATTAGCACCGGAAGAGATCAACCTGCGACTGTATAGTTTGTTTTCACCTTTGTTATCTGGTGAAACTGTTGAATTTACATGATACCCACCGTAGACCCATTCTCCATGTGGATCGTTTACAAAAAAGTCACCGTTGTTGTTATAACCACGAATAACCAAAATGTGACCCGAACCCGTCCAAAAGCCATGCAAGATACATATTTCACCAGAATCAAGAGAGCGAGTAATATCTGAAAGGCTTGCGGTCAGTGTCAAATTATCTTTTAACCCTAAACCTTCTAACAATCTCTTAATTCCATCTGGAGAACCGTGATCTATGCCAAGTCTATCAAAACGCGCTTTAACGTCATCTTCGTACTGCGGAAAAGAACCTAAATCTGGAACATTAAAATACTTCAAACACATTGCTGCACTCGTAGCACCGCAGGTACGCAAAGGCTCAATCTCGTTATCTTCTTGACTGAAATACGGAACGTTATGATTAATAGCCATAATTTACCTCAAGTAATAACAGCTTGTTTTTAAAGCTGTTATTAAATTGATAACCAAAGCCCGATCGCCCTGTCGGTGAGAAAAAGTGAGTTGCTTTTGTAAAGTTTCTGTAATGTTCCCTGAAAGGCTACTGGTAAGCGTTTAGAAGCCAGTAAACCTGACATAATAAGTCAAGGTAGTGGCGATGAGAGGACAAGAAGCGCTGACCGTAGTCGATCGGCTTTTACAAACAGCGAACTGCGGACAAAAACTCAACGATCTGCAATCTGCTGTATTTCTGGAAGCTTGGGAGGAACGTTCCTATTCAGAAATTTCCCAGCAGCTAGGTTACGAATACGACTACATCAAACAAGTGGGTTCGCATTTGTGGCGAACTCTCTCCCAAATCTTGGGCGAACCAGTCTCTAAGTGCAATATTCAAGCTGTTTTGCGTCGCTACCAACAATCGCAACAAGCTAAGCAAGATGACGATGAAGCGATCGCCCTTTCCCGGTTTTACGATCGCCCAAAAGAACCGCAAATCCCAGAAAGTTCGATAATTGAAGATCGCTGTCGTTTAATTGGTATGTTTGGACTCCGTGGCGCGGGTAAAGCTTTCGGCTGTCTAACTTTTATAATTGTTGTCAATAGCGATCGAGATATATCGTAGCTACCCGACCGGACGGCGCAGCAGACAATCTTCAAACAGTTGTCTAGCCTCGCTGAACCTTTCCCGATTGTAGAGCATCCAGGCACTTTCAAAAGCTGTTTTCGCGATCGACTTATACAAAATACGGATTCGTTACTGCTTGATAATTCGGATAGTGAAATCGCTATTTGCACAAACTTTCGTCCACTCCTAGCGTACTAGGAAATAAAGGGTGTATTTAAACCGTAATCTATAGCGATTTCATAAATTAAGCAGACACAATTCAATGATCGTAAATTTATGCTATACTTAAATTCTAATTTTTTACCCCAGATTCACCTATGCCAACTTTAACTGATATTGGCACTCTCATCATTTCCACACCAGAAACCGGTGGAAATCGCCCCCGCATCGCAGGCACTAGAATAACAGTTCAACGAATCGCTGTTTGGTACAAGATGGGGATGAAACCAGAAGAAATTATTGCAGAAATTCCCCACTTAAATTTAGCACAAGTTCATGCAGCACTAGCTTACTACTACGCCAATAAACAGCAAATAGATGCTGATATTGCTGATGAAGACGCTGAATGCGATCGCTTAGCTAATGAACACAAAGCGGAGAGTTAATCTTGAGCCAAATTTGTTTATATTTAGATGAGGATATTCTGGAACGCTCCTTCGTTAAAGTGCTCCGAAATGCAGGTATTGATGTAGCTACAACTGCTGAAGCTAGCAATCTCAGTTGCACTGATGAAGAGCAATTAATATGGGCAACTGCCCAAGGGCGAGTTATCTATACTTTGAATGTGGGATACTTTTGTCGCTTGCATAAAATTTATATGGAACAAGGCCGGGAACATTCAGGAATTGTGATGGGCAGACAAAGTTATTCGATTGGGGAACAATTGCGAGGATTTTTGAGGTTGATTTCTGCAAAGTCAGCAGAAGAGACGATCGCTCAGCAAGAGTTTCTGGGAAATTATATGGACTAGCAATTTTAAATGCAGGAGACATCACGAGCCAAATTCGTCTTTCATTTAGGATCGAAAACTTAATAACTTAAACACCTCCTACAGTCCTCTCTCCTGTAAGTTGCCAGATATAGCAACCGCCACATCGGGCGCGGACATTCAAGAACTCATCAATAGAGTCTAAAATCCTTGCTTTATAAACGGTTAGATTCGGATACCATAACTGTCAACTGTCAACTGTCAACTGTCAACTGCTATAAAAGGAGGCTCTTCCTCCGCACCTGCATTACCAGGCAGAGCGAAAGTAACGAGCAATGAGGACTCTTCGTGCTCACTGCGATCGCAATTCCCAATTCCCAAGTAGATTTATTTTCCTACCATGCGATCGAGCTTTTCCTTAACCAGCAAGTCTAAGAAAGAGCGCAACACAAACAAGCCGCCGAATCCTGACAGAGCAAAAGCCACCATCGCCCCCGTTTGATATCCGCCCACCAGCAGCACCGCACCAGACAGCACCGCAAAACCAGTCACACAAGCAAAAATTAGAGTTTTTAGCGCTAAACTAATCCGTTTCAAGGCTCTTTCGCTCTCGATATTTCGCACTCGAATTTGCAACTCCCCATCTTCGATCCGCTGCTCCAAACGCTTGAGGAAAACTTGCGATTTGCTCGGCTGTCGCAACTTGTAGGTGATAAAAGTTCGCGCTTGTCGGGCTAATTCTGCGATCGCACTTCCCCGGCCCTTACTCACCGCAATACTCTTGACAAAAGGCTGAGCGGATGCTAGGAAATTGTAGTCAGGGTCAAGAGTTCTAGCAATGCCGTCGAGAGTTGTCAGAGACTTGACAATAAACATCATTTCTGCAGGCAAGCGAAACGGTTGCTGCTCGAACATAATGTAAAGTTCGTTCTTAATTTCATTAAAAGCTTGAAAGTCGATCGGCTTATCAATAAACTTATCCAACAGAAAAGCAATCAGCCTCCGCACCGGCATCATATCCGGCATCGGTTCAACTAAGCCGATCGTCATTAAAGTATTGAGTACCTCGTCAGTATCTTTTCTGAGCACCGCAAAAAAAGTATTGACCATTTGGTCTTTAGCCAGAGATTTCACCTCAGCCATCATCCCAAAATCGTAAAAAATCAACCTACCATCTTCTGTCACCGCCAAATTTCCAGGATGCGGGTCAGCTTGAAAAAAGCCGTCAATTAATAATTGCTTCAAATAACAGCAAATTCCGATTTGATTTAGCTTGGCAATATCTACTCCAATCGCCTCCAAACTAATGCGATCGTCCACCTTAATCCCCGGCACGTATTCGACAGTCAACACTTTTTTTGTAGTGTATTGCCAGTAGACTTTAGGAACAATAATCTGAGGATATTCTTGAAAATTATGGCTGAAGCGATCGGAATTTTTACCTTCTTGCACGTAGTCAATTTCTTGATATAAAATCTTAAAAAACTCGTGATAAATAGATTCCAAATCGTACTTGCGCGTCGCCGGAAAATAGCGATCGCAAAAACGCATCACTTGGCGCACCGCCTTCACATCTAAATCGAATAAACTTTCCAAACCCGGACGCTGCACCTTGACAACCACATCTTCCCCGGTGTGCAGCCTCGCCTTGTGCACCTGTCCCAGACTCGCCGCAGCAATGGGAAACGGGTCAAAATCGCGGTACAAAGCATAAATATCTTTGCCTAATTCTGATTCTACAAGGGCGATCGCCTCTTCGGAACCAAACTCAGGAACCCGATCCTGCAACTGTTCCAACTCCTTCACGTACTCCAGCGGCAGCAAATCCGCCCGAGTCGAGAGAGACTGCCCGATTTTAATAAAAGTCGGGCCCAAATCCAGCAAAGTATTGACCAACCAATGGGCGCGAATTCTTCTAGTTTGAGGAGAATTATTTTGCAGCAGTCCATCCCACCACAAAAAAAACATAAACTTTGCCGTTGCAGCAAAAACGTCTATTTGTCGTGCCAGGGGCGAATATTTAGAACGCTGCCAACGCAGGAGTTTTGGTGCAGCTTTTGTTAGCATAATATTCAGGTTCTAGTTCCATGCAGCGCGATAATTTTTTAGGGATATTCTATAGCATAGAAACCGGCTTCGACGTACAAAAATACTTCGTTGCAGGCTTTGAAAAAAATTGAAAACCCCGGTTTATTCGATCAGAAATAGATAATAAACTAAGGAACTAAAATTTAATAATTTAAACACCCCCTCCAGTCCTCTATCTCCTATAAAACCTGTTTAAGAGCGGACTGAAGTCCGCACGCGCGAAACTGTTTAAGAGCGGACTTAAGTCCGCACGCGCGAACCTGCTATTGAGACAGGAAACCTGACAAACAATTTTAAAAGCAGGATTTGCTAGGTTTGCGAGATTTTCCAATCTCGGAATAAAGGTAAGTCTTCGCCTGTTTGTTGCCAATTAAGCGTTGCTTTTTTACCTAACTATTCTTCTAGATGACAGAATTCCGCTGGAGATTTTAGCAGAGTCAGAGTAAAAGATGTGCGCCACAAGTCGCCAGCTTCAGAACTTTCTGCAGGAGAGCTACACACCTCGATCGTACCATTCAAGTGCTCTACTAAACACTTTACCAGCGCCAGACCCAAACCCGTACCCGCGATCACTTGGTCAGTAATGCCTGTCCCGCGGCGAAATTTGTCAAAGATGTGGGGTAAATCAGCAGCAGAAATGCCGCGCCCGAAATTAGAGAGGCTCAAGACAATGCAGTCACCAGCCTCAGAAACCTCCAAAATCACCGCACTTCCAGCAGCCGAATATTTGCCAGCATTCGTCAGCAGTTCCAGCAGCACCCGCTTGAAACTGTCCGGGTCGGTTTGCAGCGAAGGGGAAGACTTCGGCCAATTTACCTTCAGAGTCAATCCCCTATCCGCCCAATTTTTATCAAAATCCTTAGCTAAATCTTGAATTAAATGCTTGAGATCGATTTCGATCGGAGCAATAGGGACTTGCTGCGGTTCAAACTGCTTGAGAGCCAGCAAATCGTTAACCAGAGCGGTTTGCTTAGAACACTGCTGTTCTAGAATGTCGAGATACTTAGCCCGACTTGCTAAGGGCTGTTCTGCTTGTTTGAGCATCAGAATCGCCAGCTTCATGATGGTTAGAGGGGTACGCAACTCGTGACTCATTGTACTGAGAAACTCGTCTTTCATCAGTTTCAATTTGCGTAGTTGCTCTCGTTGATTGGCAGATTTTGCGTACAGTTTTTCCTGCACCTCGAGACTTTGCTGCAACTGAGCGGTTCTATCTTCGACTAGGATTTGCGCTTGCTTGAGTTTCTGATTTTGGATAATCGCCTTGCTGACTCGGGAGCAGACTGATTCGAGCACTTCCAATTCTTCAGGACTCCAAGGGCGGGGCTCGGAGTGCTGCAACATCAAGAACCCCAAGACGGTTTGCTCTTTGTTGGTGTCGGTGAGGGGAACTAGCAATAGGGCGCGAATGTCTTGGAGTTTCAAGATTTCTGCGAGTTTCTCTGGTTCCTTGCCGATTAATTCGCTGGCGTCAGCGAGGGCGAGGGGTTTGGGTGCGGTGTGGAATGCCCGATCGCACAAATTAGATTCCGACAGCCCAAAAGCGGGAGAATTCTTTGATTTTGAGTTGGAGATTTGAGATTTGGAATTAGCTGTTTTTTCTAGATTTTTTGTTTTGCCACTCGCACTTTGTTTCTGGACATTGTTTGATTTTATTGTTTGTTTATTGCCATTTTTTTTGACAGCGAATTCGCAAACCAATTCGACTTTTGCTTTGGGCGTTTGAGTGAGGGAAGATGTTTCTAAGAGCGGATCTGTATATTTCAACAGCAGGATTTGACCTCTATCTACTTGCAGGGTATCGACGGTACGTTCAATAACTCGCTGCAAAATTAGATCTACTTCTGAACTCGTCTCAATCGCTGCGGCCACAGATTTGAGAAGATTTTTGTATTGAGCTTGTTGCTCTAACTGTTGTTTTAAACTGGCAATTTCTTGATTTTTTTGAATGTGACAAATCGCGATGCCGATCGCGTCTGATACTGCTTCTAGGCGCTTTTTGTCGGCGGCCGACCACTCGTGAGGTTGCGACTTACCAACAACTATTATCCCATTTACAGCTCCTCCAAATCGTGCTGGGCCTGCCAAAATTGCCCTCCAAGACAGCGGTGTCGCGGGGGAATTGGGCGATGAAGCTGCTGCTGTATCGAGCTCGTCTGATATGGCCACTATCTCGCCGTCTGCTAGGACTTTGACCAGGAGTGGATGGTCGAGTGATATGTTGGGCGATTCTAATTTGATGGTTTGGGACTGTTCCGCTGTTTGAGTTGAATCCGCTGCGACAGGGGCAGGATTTGGGCGATCGCTCTTATTTTCCCAGCAAGCATTGGGATTTATTAGTTTCTGGTTAGCTACAGCAGCAACCAAGCAGAAATCTACCCCCCATGCAGCCCCCAAAGTATTTGCTATTTGCAGGAGGACTTCTCGATCGATGCTGGTAGCGAGAATTTGGTAAAATTGCGGCCCATTAAGGGCGGGATCGACCTGATACTGCATAAGACGATCCAGAAATTTTGGGACTGATACTGGTTCTGTGATTTGTGGTAGATGCAAAGTGCAAGACTGGCGTTCGGTCGATCGGTCGATCGATCTGAGTAACGTCTTGATTTCCCTGGCGATCGATCATGGCAAATAGGCCTTTATTGTTAAATAGTGTTTGAACTGGCGCTGCAAATAGAACCTATCAATCACAGTCAGCTTAACTGTATATGAGCCTGCTTTCTGTGTTTGTGCAGGTTGCGGGCGGGTCATTGTCTGTAGGAAAATATACCTCAAGCGGATCGAGTTTTATTTTGCTCTTTTCTACCCTTCGATCTGTACTGGATGATTTTGACACCCTCGTGCGCGATCGGGATAAATCCCATCCCACTAATTTTCATGCGCCCAAAAACGGGTACTTGCTTTCCGACACTTTTGTCGTGGAGATCCCAAGATTTTAGAATTTTGTTCGGGTTCCTAGATTGAATGCTGAAAGTAAATCTTCAATACGAAAATCGACTGACCGTTATGATTATCAAGCTTTTCTAGAGACCGCTTGGTGACACTCCTCTGCTGAGTCTGTGATGTTTCCTATTTAAGTTTGTGATCCTAGCAAAATTTTATTGTGATACAAATCAGCCCATCCAGTGATGGCGATCGCAAAAATTAAAAAATCCCCAAATCCTTACTCGCGGTCTGGCTGATGGTTACGAACTTTTTGCTCAAAAAATCATTTTTCACTGCTTATAGAGACACTGAGACAGCTCTATTGTTAAAATTATGCAACTTTCCTGCTTACTTATTTTGTGCTTCCTCTTGGGCGTTATCGCTATTTTGGCGGTACACAGCCGTCCGGTTGACAGCAATCGTGTAGCGGGGATGATTTGGAGGCACGGCGGCCATCAAATCCGAAGCTTGCTGCCACTTAGCAGCTACCATTAACCAATCCTGGCGAGATTGAGCGTTTTTGCCCTCGGTGGCTGCTTGCTCGGCCGTTCGCACAGCTTGTGCAAAAGAGTCCACAGCAGAATTAGCAGTCTGCTGAGAAATTTTCTTTTCTGGTGTTGCCGGACTTGGAGTAGCAACGGCTTGGGTGGTGGCTGCGGTGCTGTTTGGCACTTGGGAATTGAGCCCTTTGTAGATGGCGGCGGTCGCAGCGAGCAACAGCACGATGAAGCCGACACCGGCGACGAGACCGCGCGGTAATTTTCGCGGTTCCTGCATCGAGCGAAGTGGAGCAATTCTCGGCAAAGCCCGCTTGCCCCCTCGATCGTGGCGTTCGTGATGGGCGGCGGCCAAACGCTTGAACAAATTCGGCTTTCTGAGTTTAATTTGTTGAGACCACAGCAGTTGATTTTCGGGATCGCGGCTAATTTCTTCGAGCCACAGCAGTTGGTGTTCTCGGACAAGCCTGCTGTTGATGTTGACTCGGCGAATATTGCGGGGATCTAGGCCCTCCAAAATTTCTCGGACTCGATCGACCAAACTAGACTGTTCTAACAGTTGGGGTGTGGCAGCTTCGCACAGCAGTTGCAGCACACCTTCGGCAAAAACGGCTCTAGCCCTGACTCCTACCTGTGCGAGCTGGTCGTTAAGGATTTGAATAATCGCTGCCACGGAGCCCAGGCGAGCTTGTCGAGCAATATCATCTACTTGTTGATTCACCATAAAACTTCTTGACGCTTAGCAGTCTGTATATTTATCAATCCAAAGTCTCGGATCTAATTTTTACTCCTACAGGTTATCACTGGCGCTGCCAGGTTAAAATGAACTGGTGCAAATTTTGCATACCGATCGCACTTAAAACTATCAACACAGCCTCCGAGCTCGCGCCAAAAGGAAATAAATAAACTATGGGTAAAGTAATTAGCGGTAAAATTTTTGTTTTAGACGACAACATCGATACAGATCAAATTATTCCTGCCGAATATCTGACCCTGGTGCCCTCCAAGCCCGACGAGTACGAGAAACTCGGCAGTTATGCGATGATTGGGTTGCCCGATCGCTACGGCAAGTTTATCGAAGCCGGCGAAATCAAAACCCAGTATCCGATTATAATTGCCGGCGAAAATTTTGGCTGCGGTTCTTCGCGGGAACACGCTCCGATCGCTCTGGGGGCTGCGGGCGTGAAAGCCGTGGTAGCTTTGTCTTACGCGCGGATTTTCTTTCGCAATTGCTCGGCTACTGGCGAATTGTATCCGATCGAATCGGTCGATCGACTTTGCGATGTATTTGTAACCGGCCAAGAAGTGACGATCGACTTTGCGGGCGATCGAATTATCAACCACACTCAAAACCTCACGTACTCCCTCAAGCCTTTAGGAGATGTCGGGCCAGTGATTGATGCCGGAGGACTGTTTGACTACGCACGACAAACAGGAATGATTGCAGCTCGATCATAACTGCAAAAAAACCTAAAATGTAGGGTGCCCATTCCGCACCTTACAAATATCAATAAAATCTCAAATCGAATCAATAAAACTCAATAAAATCCGCTGGTGAGGAATGCCAAAAGGTCGCACATCTCCAGACTTTTGAGAATAGCATTTACCAGCCCGAATATCCTGGGCTGTCAACAACTGCATATCCCAACCTTCGTGCAAAACTAAATCCTTGACATCCGCACTAAGCTGTGAATGAAAAACATGGCGAACAACATCTGCTTCGACATCGCAACCGAAAAAAGAGATAGTAGCAGGAGCCCAGCCAATTTCCTCTACCAATTCTCGCAACAAAGCCGCTTCCGGGGTTTCTCCCGACTCCAAGTGTCCGCCAAACAAAGCCCAATGTCCCGGATACCTGATCTGAGGAACATCGTCCCGCAACTGGCAGAGAAACTTGCCGTCTCGGTATAAAATGGCGACCGCAACATGAATTTTAGTCATTGGTTATTGGTTATGGGTTATTGGTTATTTGTTATTGGTTATTTGTCATTAATCATATCGTGGACGGTTGCATCGGAATAATAAAATCGAGTCGTACCGCCAACAGTCAAGAGTCAACAGTCAGTAGGGGCGGTGGATGGTGCGGGCGGGCCCTCTTAACAGTTAACAGTTAACAGTCAACAGTTAACAGTCAACAGTCAACAATCATGTTTGAGTGCAACCGGAATTGATATCATTAGTCATTAGTCATTAATCATAAAGATTTAGCGATTTAGGAGATACGGAATCATTTATTGTCCTAGGGGCGGTTTCACCAATAATATCAAACATCAACAAACAATTTTAATAAACCAGCACCCACCCCACAGACAATATCCCAACTACATCAAAATCAATCTTAATTAGCGAACAAATTCGCCAGTACCTATTGCGAACCATCGGCCGCTGAAATGCGCTTTAATTGTTTCAGTTCCTCAACATAAACTTCACCTAAATCCTGTCCTGCCAATCCCTTTAGCGTAATACTTTTGTAGCGGACTTCTCCCTTCAGCAAAACTTCATCGCCAAGCTGGGGCAAAGCTTGCTTAGTTAAAATCCAAATCTTACCGGTACTGTCTTGGATTTGATAAGCCGCATTCCCCACAAAAGGAGCGCGATTTTCCACCTTTCCCCGGAGATAAACTTCACTATCGACTTGCCGCTTTTGTTGAATGTCCGCAATATTAGTAACATTAAAACCAAAATTGAGTTGAGACATCGGTAAATTGCCACAACTGAGCAAACCGCTGGTAAGTATTAGCAATAAAGAGCCAGTGGAGAATCTTTGAACCCAAACTTGCTTAATTGCATATGTAGTCATTAGGTCAACTGATTTGAGATTTGAGATACGACTTACTTTAACAGAATCTCCAGACTCGATCGCAAGAGGCGAAATTCCTCTAGTTTAGTCCGAGTCTGCGATTAAGGTAAAATCTAAAATCGTCAGCCCCTAACCCAGAGTCTACAATGGATGCCAAAACTGCTCAAATACTAGATGGCAAAGCTTTAGCGACAAAGATTCAAAGCGAGCTGAGCGATCGAGTCCGCGCCCTACAACCCCAGATTGGGCGTCCTCCGGGACTTGCAGTGCTGATGGTGGGGGACAACCCAGCCAGCGCGGCTTACGTGCGTAACAAAGAGCGAGCCTGCGCTAAAGTTGGCATAGCTTCCTTCGGCCAGCATTACCCAGCCAATGCGACTCAAGCTGAGCTCGAACTTGCAATTAGGGCGCTCAACGAGGACGATCGAGTAGACGGCATTTTAGTGCAACTCCCCCTACCAGAAAACCTAGATGCAATTGCACTGCTGTACCAAATTGCCCCAGACAAAGACGCAGACGGATTGCACCCTATAAATTTAGGCCGCTTAGTGCGCGGGGAAGAAGGTTTACGCAGTTGTACTCCCGCCGGAGTGATGCGGTTATTGGAAGAATATCAGATTGATTTGAAAGGAAAAAATGCCGTTGTTTTGGGGCGCAGTATTTTGGTAGGTAAACCGATGGCGCTGATGCTGTTAGAAGCTGATTGTACTGTGACTGTAGCTCATTCGCGGACGAAAAACCTAGAATCAATTACCAGCCAAGCCGATATTTTGATAGCTGCAGTCGGGCGCACAGAAATGATTTCAGCTAATATGGTTAAACCGGGAGCAGTAGTAATTGATGTCGGTATTAACCGCGTCCTCAATCCAGACGGTACTAGCCGTTTGGCCGGAGATGTAGATTTTGATGCTGTCAAAACAGTAGCCGAATTTATCACGCCGGTGCCGGGAGGAATCGGGCCGATGACGGTTGCTATGCTGTTGGAAAATACAGTTTCGAGTTATCAGAAAAAGATAGTTTAATGCGCCTGTAGCGGTAAGGTGCGCCTGCTGGACGCACCCTACATCATGCGGCTTCTGCGATGGATTGTATCTCTTGCACTCACTCACAAATTATCTGCGTTTATTTGTGTTGATCTCTCTGACATCTGCGGTTGCAGGATCGAGCATTTATGCAAGAAATCTATTAAATACCGTACAGGCAAATTGTGGCTGCGCGGACTATTGCTTGACAGCAACAACGCGAATTCGGCGATAATCCGCAATCCAATTACCATCGCGGTAAAGAGTCGGCCGCAAACGTTCTTCAACTGCGTTAATTACGCGCGATCGCACTTCCGGCGACAAACCCGACAAAAATTCGCCAGCAAACATCTCAATCCAATTTACCATACCAGCGCTGCCGCCGGCTAGGAGAGTCGGGCGATCGAACAAAACCGCATAAACCACCTCAAAACCCCGATTTTCCAAAAGCCCAGCATACTCGCCGACACTCGGAAAATACCAAGGATTAAGCGATTGGGGCTCCGACAAGCCAATTTCTGACAAAACACTCAAAAGCGTCCGGGCGATCGCCCCCACATTCCCCTTACCGCCAAACTCAGCAACAAAACGCCCTCCCGGCCTCAGCGCTTTTTCCACACAATCGATCGCAGCATCCGGCTGTTTAATCCAGTGCAAAACCGCATTAGAAAACACAGCATCTAACGGCTGTTCCACTTGAAAATCCCTAGCATCCGCCACCGCAAAATTAATCTGAGGATAGTTAACTTTTGCCGTAGAAATCATCGCCAAAGATGAATCAATACCTTGCACAAAAGCACCGCTTTCAGCAATTTTTCCAGTTAACTGTCCCGTACCGCAGCCCAAATCCAGAATTTGTTCACCAGCCTTCGGAACCAGCAACTCCAAAAGCGATTCGCCGTACTGCCAAACAAAAGCATGATTTCCCTCATAAAGAGCTGAATTCCAAAAATCTTGTGCCATAATAAGTACCCTAAATCTGTCTTCTATTTCTCTGTCTTCTCTTTCTCTGTGTTCTCTGTGTTCTCTGCGGTTAATAAAAAAAAAATCCTCCTTCACAACATCAATTAAATTATTTGCTAGCAACTTTTGAGATCGCACTTCCCTCAATTCTGCAAACCCTAATATTTTCCAAAATGCGCGCACCCTGCTTTTCATAAAAAGCAATTCCCGCTGAATTCTTAGCATTAACAGTCCATTCCATTTACCCGCAATTTGTGGGATCAGCAATTTGTGCCAACAATACCCGCACTAGCAGAGGTTGAATAAATAAAGTTTGCTGCAATTTATCTGTTGCTGCTAACAGATGTCTGGTTCCATCAACCTCGCTTTTCTACGAAATAAAAGCCAGAATTAATTCTAAATCTGCTAGCTGTGCTTCTCTAATTTTTAGATACAAATTAGCCATTCTTGAAATATCAACTGCGCCTATTAATCACTGTATTAAATTTCATGGTTGATGTCCAATACCATTTTATATAACAACTTATACTTTTAAAATATTAATGATTTAAAATGTATGGAACTGCGGCATTTGCGTTACTTTATTGCGGTAGCAGAGGAACTAAATTTCACTCGCGCAGCGGAAAAACTGCACATTGCTCAACCTCCGCTGAGCCAACAAATCCAGCAGTTAGAAGCCGAGTTGGGTTTTCAACTGTTTCACCGCACCAAGCGGACGGTGCAGCTAACGGAAGCGGGACAGGTTTTTTTTGAGGAATCACAAAAAATTATGCAGCAAGTCGATCGCGCAATTCAACTCGGCAGACAAACCAGCCGCGGCGAACTCGGCCAACTAACTGTAGGCTTTGTGAGCTCCGCCGCCCACAATGTGGTTCCACCTATTTTGCAGGCCTTTCGCACTCGGTGTCGGGCCGTCAAACTCGAATTGCACGAACTCACGACAAACGAACAGTTGCAGCGGTTGCGGGAAGGGCGCATCGATCTCGGCTTCGTGCGCCCTCCAGTCGAGGAAGATGCCATAAATTCCGAAATCGTGTTTCGAGAACCTCTGATGGTGGCGCTACCAAAAACCCATCCTTTGACGGATCGCCCTTACGTGGAATTGCGCGAACTCTCAGGCGAACCGTTCATCTTATTTCCGCGTTCCCAAGCTCCGGCATTGTACGATGCGATCGTCAGTCTTTGTCAGCAAGCCGGTTTTTGCCCGATCGCCGGTCAAGAAGCGATTCAAATGCAGACAATTATCAGTTTGGTAGCGGCCGAGATGGGCGTGGCGATCGTCCCGGCATCCATGCAAAATTTCCAGCGCAGGGGGGTTGTTTACAAATCTTTGCCAGAATCAACCTGCATGGTGGCGATCGCCCTAATTTGGCGCAACCATCCTACGGCAGCGGTGCAGCGGTTTTTGGAAGTTGTCAGGCAAAGTTGCGGATTTGAGACTTGAGATTGTAGATTTTAGATAAACGGGTAATTTCACAAAGTTATCAAAACTCAAAGATTTTCTGTGCAACAACACCCTTAGAATGATTAATTGATACTCGGAGTGCGGATAACCACCGCCCTAAAAGTCGGCCAGATTCGACCTGAACAACTCAAAGTATCTCCATTCACATTCAGTACAAGAGAGCAAGGGATGGTATTGGCAACAGAAATGGATTCTTCCACACCGGAATCCGCTTTCGACTTATCTACTTACTTAGTCGAGCAAAAAAGGGCGATCGAGGTAGCTCTCGACAGTGCACTACCGGTGATCTACCCAGAGAAAATTTACGAAGCCATGCGCTACTCGCTGCTAGCGGGCGGCAAGCGCTTGCGTCCGATCCTGTGTTTGGCTAGCTGCGAACTCGTCGGCGGCACTACCTCTATGGCAATTCCGACAGCTTGCGCTTTGGAAATGATCCATACAATGTCGCTAATTCACGACGATTTGCCGGCAATGGACAACGACGACTACCGGCGCGGCAAACTGACAAACCACAAAGTCTATGGCGAAGATATCGCTATTTTGGCTGGGGATGGTTTGTTGACCTATGCTTTTGAATTTATAGCCAGTAAAACTCAGAACGTACCCCCCCAGCAGGTGTTGCAGACGATCGCCCATTTGGCGCGGGCATCCGGCGCTGCAGGACTCGTAGGCGGCCAGGTGGTTGACGTGGAGTCGGAAGGAAAAACAGATGTTTCTCTGGAAACTTTAAATTATATTCACGCTCACAAAACCGGCGCGCTGTTAGAAGCCTGCGTAGTTTGTGGGGGAATTTTGGGTGGGGCTTCGGCTGCTGATTTGCAGCGGATGTCTCGTTTTGCCAAGAATATTGGGCTGGCTTTCCAGATAATTGACGATATTCTGGATATTACGGCTACTCAAGAAGAATTGGGCAAAACTGCTGGGAAAGATGTTCTAGCAGGGAAAGTGACTTATCCGAGTTTGTGGGGAATTGATGAGTCTCGGCGCCAAGCTTCGCAGCTTGTTGCTGATGCTAAGTCTCAACTGGCAGTGTTTGGGAGCAAAGCTCTACCGCTGCTGGGGATTGCTGATTTTATTACAAGCCGCAGTAACTAGAAATACCAAACACTATGCAGGAAATTTGCAGCGGCATTTTAAACAATCATGTACTGATAGTGGCTTTGATCGCTTGTCTGGCGGCTCAAGTATTAAAGTTGCCGATCGAATTAGTCAAAAATCGTAAATTCAATCTTCGGAATTTAGTAACCACCGGCGGAATGCCTAGCGCTCATTCTTCCTTTGTCGGCGCTTTAGCCGCTGGTGTGGGACAAACGATGGGGTGGGAAAGTTCGGAGTTTGCGATCGCCACGATTTTTGCAATTATCGTTATGTACGATGCTGCTGGCGTCCGCCAAGCCGCCGGCAAACAAGCCCGCATTCTCAACCAACTAATTGACGAGTTTTTTGAGGAAGATCACAACCTAAATGAGGCTCGCCTGAAAGAGTTGCTGGGACACACTCCCTTTCAAGTGGTCGTCGGTTTGGGGCTGGGAATCGCGATTTCTTGGATTGCAGGGCCTGCCTATTAGTTAACAGTCAACTTTTAACTAATAACTGTTGACTGTTAACTAATTACTAATAACTATTGACCGAATTCTGCTTGTAGCAAGTCGTCGTTGTCATCGGCGATGGTGGCGACAATAGTAATAATTCTAGAAATTTCCCCGGCAGAGATTTCGGCGATCGTCCTAGTCGAGATTACTGCAACTTGATTGTCCACAATCGCAAAATGAGATTCCAAGGTAGACAGCCAATTCATTTCTAGAATTTTCCGCATTAATTGAGCTTCATTCTTTGCCGGCAACTGCAGTACAAAAGCCCAAACAGTCAAAGTATCATCTTCGGTTTCGCCGCTGAGTTGTACGAATACTTCGACGCTGCCGTACTTGAATTTCCAAAGATGCCCGCCAGCTTCATTTTTGCCCACCATGACTTTTTGGTCTACAGCCATGCTGGCAATCACAGTCTCAATTTCTTCTGCATAGGTGACTGCTGTAGCTTTTTCAACCTGGGCATCGGCGATCGCGCTTTCACTAGATTGGCTTTCTGCGGAAGCTGTTTGTATGTTCGGCTCGCTGTTAGTCATGATTAATATTTATAAGAAAAACTATTCCAACAATCAGTTTACTTCCTATTTAGGACTTACAAAAATACGACTCACTTACCAAAACCCTCATCAACCCGGTTTCTTGACAAAAACCGCTCCCCAAAAGGCTTCTTCCAGACAAAACATCGGAGTCAGAGCCTCCCATGTTGCGTCACCAAGCTTTTCCTGGTAACGAGTAGAACGAGTCTATTACTGGTTCCCAGGCTCTTCCTGGGAACCCATATCACTCTTGCTCTGCCTCCCTAGATGTTTAAGCCTTCGGTTTAGCCGCGGACTTCTTCTCAATGGTATTCATGCCGTTGAGGAACATCGGCACAAATTTCTCCACAAATGCCTGCGGGTCGCGGTTCCAGGCGCGCTGAGCCACATCGACTCTAGTCATTTGCAAGTCGGGGGCCAACAGAGTTGCGGGCAAGCGCTCCATCAAATATTGCGGGCGTTCCCACATCGGCATCGTGTTGGCAATATCTACCAAGCGGGTGACGCGGCGGAGTTCTGCCCCCAGCATAATATCCATTCCCGATTCAAATGCTGCTTGTTCGATCGCCACATACTTGCGTTTGGCCTGTTCCACCTTCTGACGGTGTTCCGGGCTTTTAGCAGCAATTGCGCCCAACCAGCGATTCCCCCAGCGGACGTGGCCTGCTTCTTCGGGAAAAATCTTTTCGATGGTTTCGCGAATTTTGATGTTTTCGTCGGTTTGAGGAGCCTTTTTCAGGGCGTGGATGTGGGCTGAGAAATACTCGCATCCCCGCTTCTCGGTGACATTAATCGCCGCTAGGGAAGAAATTACAAAATCTTCGCGGTCTTTGGTAGGGTCTTGTTGCTCGCTGTCGAACAACCTTTCAAACTCGTCAATGTAGGATACTCCCGGCGGCTTGCCCACATTCTGGCCCAAGTCTACCAGCAAGTCGGTAAGCCACATGGCGTGCTGCGCTTCGTCGGAGATGTGCCGGGAAAGATCGCGCACAAGTTCGGCCGGTTCGCCGTCTAGCTGCTCGATCAAGTCGGTGAGGTCTTTGCAACTGCGCTGTTCGCTAAACCGATAGCGGTTGAGGGTGATCAGGTGAATTTCGCGATCGCGCACCACTTGAGCTAAAATTTCGCGTGCTCCCATTGCGTTGCGGAGCTTGCGGGGATAGGCAACAGTCATGATTTTATGTTGTTTTGTAAAGATACCTATATAAGTGTAACGCAATTTTTCGGCTTGCTCATTCAATAAAGCAATGCAGAAGTTGGTTGTCAATCCCCAATTCCCAATGCCCTATTCCCAAAATTGATATCAAGTCTCAGTTGAGTCTGAAACCAGAACCGAAGCCGACTCTTGTTGAAATTTTTGTGCTTCCTCCACCTCCAATCTGGCCAGCGTACTCGCCGCATCCGCCAACTGCAAAGCCAAATTCATTCGACCAACTGGGTTTTTTTCCTTCCAAAGGTCTTTTGCCAAGAAATGCACTCGATAGCGAAACATTTTAATTGATTGTGATGGAATAACATTAGCTGTCATGGTTATAGTCTATCTTCAACAGTAGCTAGAATGCGAAGGAGTACCCGTTCCGGTTCTAGATAAACAAATGTCAGTATGATGACTCGATCTTTTTTGCCAATCGTGACATCCCATTTTGCAGATTGTGGTTCAACCTGTTCGTGCCTAACTATTACAGTATATTGTCCTGGTGCCAAGTCATCAAATCCCGCATCTGCCTCCATCAAAGCAACCGTTTCCTCGGCCAGTACCCGTCCGTCCCGATTCAGTAAAGTAATGAAGGCAATGCCATCAACTGAAGTCATGGCGACGTTATTTTGATTGCGAACCATCACAAAAATATCAGACATCGTTTGGTAATTGCTAATGGCTAATTGCTACTTTATACTGACAGCAGCATTTAACACACAAACCAGAATAATTACTGTGAATAATTTTAAGATTTTGTTAATTTTTACAGCTTTTGCAGCGGTGCTCGGTTTAGAAAAAAGTGGGGCGCTAGCTGCTGTCTCAAATATCTCTGAGACAAAGCCTTGCGTCCGGCTTCACAGTCTACAAATATCAGAAAAGAGCGATCGCAATTTAAGCAACTCAAAAGGTACATTAAAAGAAGGCAGTGCCCTCTCTGTCGATCCTGATGAAGTTACGGGCATACCAAAAGCTGAGGCGCGACAGCGTTTCATTTTGAATAAGATATATCGGGTTCAAGAAGGCACTACCGCTGACGATTTGTTTATTGTCGATGAGAAAGCAAATAAATGGGCCGTAGAGGATGTCTCGGACGCTACTGTGGGGCCTACCACTCACAGCGTAGCCCTCGTGGTTTCCGGTAACGGCAAAGTCTGGGCGCTAATACAGATGTTCTAAAATTTGGGACTTGGGAATGGGTAATATCATTTCCGGTAACACTCATACATGATGTTGACTGTTGACTGTTGACTGTTGACTGTTAAGAGGGCCCGCACTCACAGGCACCGCCCCTACTGACTGTTGACTCGATTTTATTATTCCGATGCAACCGTCCACGATATAATTGGGAATTGGGCATTGGAGTTCGCATTGATTAAATATAAAAAAATTCGCCTGCAAAGGCGACCTTTTTTAGAATCGTATCATGTTCGGTCGATCGCCCAAAATAAAAGTGGTTTGTAGTGAGGAATGCAAGTCCTTCGATTGTCAAGACTTGCATTCCTCGCCACAAACTCATCCGATCGCGATCGTTCGATTGCACATGATATCACACCTCAAAAAATGATAATTTTAATTTTTTTGAGGTGTGATTTTTAACTTATCTAACAGTCGTAGTAGAGAGAAAACTCGTAAGGGTGAGGACGCAACCGCATCGGGTTGACTTCGTTGTCGAGTTTGTAGGAAATCCAGGTTTGGATGAATTCTTCGGTAAATACGCCGGTTTCAGTTAAGAAACTGTGGTCTTTTTCCAAAGCTTCTAAAGCACCTTCCAAGGAACCCGGAGTCGAAGGAATCTTGCTCAATTCTTCCGGCGAAAGGTCGTAGATATCCACGTCCAAAGGTTCGCCCGGATCGATTTGATTCTTGATGCCATCTATGCCGGCGCACAGCATGGCTGCAAATGCTAAATAGGGGTTTGATGTGGCATCGGGACAGCGGAATTCTAACCGCTTGGCTTTGGGGTTGGTTCCCGATAACGGAATCCGTACTGATGCCGATCGATTTCCTTGAGAGTAAGCTAGGTTTACAGGTGCTTCAAAGCCTGGAACTAAACGCTTGTAGGAATTAGTCGTCGGGTTGGTGAGTGCCAAAAGTGCCGGGGCGTGCTTGAGAATGCCGCCGATGTAATGCAGTCCCATTTGACTGAAACCTGCATATTGGTCGCCTGCAAATAGAGGTTTGCCGTCTTTCCAAATCGACTGGTGAACGTGCATCCCGGAACCGTTGTCGTTAAACAGCGGTTTGGGCATGAATGTGATGGTTTTGCCGTATTTTTTGCCGACGTTTTTGATGACGTATTTGTATGTCATCAGATAGTCGGCGGCTTGTACTAATGTGGCAAAGCGGAAACCGAGTTCGCATTGCCCGCCGGTGGCGACTTCGTGGTGGTGTTTTTCGATAGGTACGCCGCATTTTGCCATTGTCAGCAGCATTTCCGTTCTCATGTCTTGAGAGGTATCGGTTGGTGCTACTGGGAAATAACCTTCTTTGTAACGCGGTTTGTAGCCGAGGTTGCCGCCTGGTTCTTCTTTGCCAGAATTCCAGCGACCTTCGATCGAATCTACGTAATAGTAGCCGGAATTTTGGGTTTGGTCGAAGCGAACGTCGTCAAAAATAAAAAATTCTGCTTCCGGGCCGAAGAATGCTGTATCGCCGAGACCGGTTGTCAGTAAGTAGTCTATGGCTTTTTGAGCTATGGTGCGGGGACAGCGATTGTACGGTTCGCCGGTGCGGGGCTCTTTGATGCTGCAAATGAAGCTGATGGTGGGTTCTGCCATGAACGGGTCCATCCAAGCGGTGGTCGGATCGATGACCATTGTCATGTCTGATTCGTTGATGGCTTTCCAGCCCCGAATGCTGGAACCGTCGAAGGGTATGCCGTCTGTGAAGGCGGTTTCGTCGATTTGGTCGTAGTACAGGGAAAGGTGTTGCCAGATCCCCGGCATATCGATGAATTTTAGGTCAACGATCTGGATTTTATTTTCTTTTATGTAGTTTAGGGCTTCTTGGGGTGTCTGGAACATGACTTACTCCTGATATTGGTGTGGTTGCTGGCGATTCCATAGCTGCAAGCTTCGCTAACGGCAGATTTCAGACTGTTTGGGCGATCGTAGGCCTTCAACTATCACTTTTTTGTAGCAAAAGATACAATAATTAAAAATTGATCCGATCGCGATCGGGCAGTTTGTGATTCTTATTTTGTCTGTGTTTCGGCTGTTTTTACAAAACGAACGGCTGAATTTTGCGGCTATTGGTCGGGGATTGACTGCCGATCGTACAAATCCTATCTCAAATCTTAATCAAAGGCCGATTTGTAGTAGTCTACAATAGGCGGTCTATCTCAGATAGCAAAGTATTGATAAAGATTTTTGGGAGACAAACTAATGCGCGATGCAGTGACGAGTCTGATTGAAAATTATGATGTTGCTGGCAGGTATTTAGACCGGGATGGTATCGATCGGTTGAAATCTTATTTTGCAACCGGCACAGCACGGGTACAGGCTGCTGCGGCAATCAACAGCAATGCTGCGTCAATTGTCAAGCAAGCTGGTATCCAGCTATTTGCCGAACAGCCGGAACTGATCCGTCCCGGTGGAAATGCCTACACGACTCGCCGTTACGCGGCTTGTCTGCGGGACATGGACTATTACTTGCGCTATGCTACTTACGCCCTGGTGGCTGGAAGTACGGATGTGCTCGACGAGCGCGTGCTGCAAGGTTTGCGGGAAACTTACAATTCTCTGAGCGTTCCCATTGGCCCTACGGTGATGGGGATTGGCATTATGAAGGAGATGGTTAAGGCTGAGGTGGAAGCTGCAGGCTTGTCTGTGGGGCCTTTCCTGGAGCAACCTTTTGATTACATGATTCGCGAATTGAGCGAACAAGATATTTAAGTCAAGCAAGCTCTTTCTTTTAGCAGAAAATTGCTTTTGTAGCTTGTAGGTAGCACCCTCTCGATCGCTTTTTTGGCATCACAGCCTCTAAGCGATCTTTTTTATTGGTTAAAAGTCGCCAACACATCCCCAGACGAGGCATTTGTCGAGGGGATTTTTGGTTTGGCGGCGATCGATTTGCTCGGTTGTTGTTACTTCTACTTCGCCGTTGGGATAAAGAATGTGGATGATGTTGCCGCTGACGAAGGCTAAGGGGTTTTCTTGACAAATAGTCATATTTCTGATAGGAAAGTTCATTGTTTTCATGCTCGATCGCCCTGATTGTGTGTGTGGCGCATTCCCCTTTATTTACATAATCCGCTACTAGCCAAAGTTTTTGTGTGATTCTAAGGAGGTATATCTGTGATAAAACTACACACAAAAAGCGATCTCAGTCACATCATGCAAGGTAAGGGGTCTCGCCCCGCAGCTCTCTCAAGCGCGGAAAAAACGGCAGCGGGCTCGTGGCGGTACTTCTGCTGGGAAAAGCAAAATAATCGCCAAAAATCCGCAGTCGGGTTTTTGCGTAAGTGGTAATCTGGTTACTGTCAACAACCGTGGCGTACAGATTAAAAACCTTGGCTAAACAACGAATAGACACTTTATTAGTAGACCTAAATTTGTGCGCTTCCCGACAGCAAGCTCAGGCATTGATTCGGACGGGGAAAGTCTCGATCGACCAACAGGTAGTTGACAAACCGGGCACTGAGGTTGACATTGCAGCAAAAATTAAGATTAAAGAGCGATCGCGCTACGTTTCCAGAGGCGGCGACAAACTAGCCAAAGCTTTAGAAGTGTTTGCGATTCCCGTAGCGGGCAGAATTTGTCTCGACGGTGGCATTTCCACAGGCGGCTTTACCGACTGTCTGCTGCAAGCCGGTGCAGCCCTCGTCTACGGCATAGATGTGGGCTACGGTCAAGCTGATTGGCGCTTGCGTAACGATCCGAGGGTAATTTTGAAAGAACGCACCAATTTGCGCTACATGACTGCTGCTGAGCTTTACGGCGAGTCACCCCCCCCAGCCCCCCCTTGTCCAGGGGGGGGACAAGAACA